>CAZOPG010000047.1:0-9404 GCA_964581585.1 uncultured Planctomycetaceae bacterium
CCTAATGTAGGCCAAAATTACGAAAATATCTACGATTATACTGACAATATGCCCATCATAGATGTTGACTATGCGAATAATGATATTACTGATAACAAGTTTGATGATGACGGCAGTGGTGAGCTTTTTTATACATATATTACTGACAAAAAAATCTTTGATTCTTCAGGTATTCGACGTCCTGTTCGTCCTGATACATTCCTGTTGATATCGGCCGGTTATGACGGTCTATATGGAACTGCTGATGATATATGCAATTTTGAGCCTAATTTTTAAGTAAATTTGAGAATGAAATTAAATACTTCACAACCCGGCGTTACTATTGTTGAACTGCTGGTTGCTATCGCGATCATAGCGATATTGGCGGCTGGGATGTTCACTGTTGGCACTTATGTCAATACCCAGGCCCAAGAGAAGTTGGCTGAAAATACTATCAACGTGCTTGTTGCGGCGATGGAGGAGTTTCATGAATATGGCTACAAATCGCATAGCTTCCCTCCAGACTGTAATGGGTTTACAGAAAATGATCTTGCCGATGAACTTAAAATTTTTGTTGGAGCTTCCAGTGCTGCTATAGGTGGACAATTTGATATCAAAAAGACCTATGCTGGAAGTTCAGCTTTGTATTTTTGCCTGAGCAAAGTTCCACAATCAAAAAAAGTGCTTGGTTCAATAAGCGAATCCCTGCTGAGTAATGAGGATATTAATAAAGGTGATTTGAAAATTACAATTGATAGCCAGGATTACTCATTGATAAGAATTATTGATCCTTGGGGCACGGCCCTGCACTATGACTACTACGATGAATGGGAAACTGATTTTGATAAAAGGGAGGAAAGTAAGAGGAATTTTCCGATTATTACATCAGCCGGCCCCGACAAAGAGCTGGGCACTGATGATGATATAACCAGCAAATAACTTTTATCTTTGTTACGAAAATAAAAATGGTTAACGAACCGAAAAAATCTGCTTTTTCCATTGTTGAGCTGCTGGTTGTCATAGTGATAATCGCATCCCTGACGGGATTGGCCATACCGGCAATCAACATGATACAGAAATCGTATAACTCTACTGGCTCAGAGAATATGATAAGCGCCGCCCTGTCAACAGCCAGAACAATAGCGATGAATAAGCAAAGATATGCCGGGATTAGATTCCAAAAAGCGTACAATCCAGAATTTCCCAATGACCCGCTTAAACAAGATCAATATATGATTTTTATTGTCAATGGTGGTTTTAGACCCATGCACAATATTTGGACGGGTTATCATGTCGTCGAAGCAATGAAACCCATCAAGCTCCCTGAGAATATTGGTGTTATGGATATGACGGATATTAGCGGCGATGGTGACGTTGAAACAACTGAACAACTTATAAACGCTACAGCTTTTTCAATAGTTTTTTCATCGTCCGGCAAATTGGTAATTTGCGAAGTAAGAGTTCGGAACAAGGATGGTGAGACTGAGGGTACCGAAAGTTTAACTAAAAGTAAGGATCAGGTTTTTAACACATTTACTAAAATTACTCATAACACGGACTCTTATGGTATGTTTATTCAGGATGATTATCAGGATGATGGATTATGGCAGGAACTAAGCCGAAACAGTCTTTTGATTTATGATCGAAAAAAATTGCAGAGCATTGATTATCGTAGGCGGTATTCGGAATATCTCAAAAATCTTGAAAAGAATGAGTCTATTTATATAAACGCCTATACAGGCGCGATAATTGATAAGTAGAAAAATGAAATTGAAACAAAAACAATCCGGTTTTTCTTTAGTAGAAGTCTTGATGGCTGCTGGCATTCTGTCGGTTGGGATGCTGCTGGTGGCGACGATGTTCCCGCTGGGTATGCATTTGACGGCAGTGGCCAGTGAGCGAACGATGGCCGCTATTGTAGCTGACCAGGCCTTTGCGAAGATTCAGCTATACGGTGTTGAACTATCACCGGGACGAACATTGCTCACAAACTCCAATGAATGTTTAGATTTTAATGATGTTTCGGAGAGCCTTATTGCTCCGATTGAATTTGCCTATCCGCCAACGAATCCACACAGTGACAGGAGTCAATACTATTGGTCGGCATTGTGTAGAAAAGCGGACGGCGATTCATCAGACAGGACTGTTCAGGTAATCGTTTTCGTCAGCAGAAAAAGAGGTGGCGGACTTAAATACTATTATCGCGACAGGAGTTCCGAAGAACTATACGAAGATGCGGATTGGCCAGTTTCGGTTTTTGTTAATATGGATGCTTCTGCAGGTGACAACATAATCGAATTAGATGAATCCGACGTTAAATATGGTACTTTTATCAATTCCTCCAGCACAATAGTGGACAATGCTACCGGGCAAATCTATCGCGTTTTGGAGCGTGATGGAGATGATATTACTCTTGACAGAGATTGGGCCGGCATTACCGGGCTAGGCATTGTCTGGCTGATTGCTCCGCCCGTGGCCGGTGGAGCGAATCCGGTTGTAGCGGTATTTCAGAAAATAATAAAATTTTAATAAAACTCTGTAAAATGAAAAAAGCATTTACAATAACTGAGCTTTTGGTTGCGATGGGGCTCTTGGCGGCTGTGCTGGCAGGGGCCGGGATGGTCTTTCATTATTCCGTCGATGCCCAACGAACGGCCTCAGCTACATCGGAAATTATGCGCAACCTGCGAGCTATTACCGACCAGATTAACGCTGACTTTGAAGGGATTTGCGTAGAAGCTCCGCTGGGCCTCTATTACAATGATAGCAATGGTGTGAGAGCAGATAGGATCGTATTATTTTCTACCGGTGATTTCCGAACTACCAGACAATATGACGATGAAACTGTTGCCGGCAACGTGGCAAGAATTTTTTATGGCCAATCCGTTTTTCTTAGCAATATCTGTCCTGATCCTCTTTCGTCTACTGAAGAAGATCGCAGAGAGAAAATATTAGTAAGAAAGCAAATAATCCTTACTCCTGATTCGACGTTGACGATATCGAACCCGGACCCACCTGATAATGATCCATACGAATATAAAACAACTTCACTTGCTGACGAAATTACCTTCTATGTTTTAGAAGGGGGACAGGCCAAGTATGATTGGGGTATAAGGCCGGAGGTTGATCCTAATAACAAAGAGGATATACCAATGTTTCTGGCAAGGGGTGTTGACGATTTTACTATTCAGGCGGATGCTAACGATAGATTCGATCCTAATGATGTTTTGAACTGGGTCGATGCGGATAAACTTGATAGGTATCCCAATGCGATTAAATTTACTTTTACACTTTATGATTCCAAGGGGATTATTGAGGGTGGCAGAAGGTTTACACATATCGTTTATATTGGCGATTAGCCATAAAAGAAGTAGAAAGGAGTTTTACGATGAAACGGCTAAATGAGAAGGAGCAGGCGTCAGGCTCGGCCCTGATTATGACGGTTGTGCTCACGGTGCTGCTGTCGATGGTTGGGATGATGTTCGTTATGATAGCTCGTATGGACAAGGCTGCGACAAGCTCAATTATCGAAAATAAAGAACTAAAAGCCGCAGTTGATTCGGTTGTCGAAATTATATCGCAACAGCTTGTCCTGGATACGCCCGGCGTAGACATACCTAATCAGGAATATTACGATTATCCCGGTGACAAAGATGAATGGCTGGCAAGTCTTGAGCCTTATGACGATGCAGATGAAGAATTTCATAAATGGCAGCAGATCAGCGATATTACAGGTTCTTTGAGAGATGATTTTGGGCAGGCATCAGTGGAAGATGTGTCGGTTAAGCATTCAGTAAGAAAAACTATTCTCGAATATCAAACTCCTGATGATGTCAATGAGGGAGAGCTTGCCGATGCTGACGGTGATGGCATAGCTGATTCAAAATGGATCGAGCTGGATATGCAGACCAGCAAAGGCAAGAAAATCTATGCTGCGGTCAGGGTCATTGACAATTCCGCAATGCTCAATGTCAATACGGCGTATAAATTCGAATTGACGAATAGTTCAAAGGAATATGAAATCGATGGCAGAACTCAAGCGCAAATAAATCTTGCCGGCCTGGTAAAAGATGCTAATGACAGCAATAGTATTGTTAATCTTCATAAGGCAAGATGCAAAGCTAATAAAACTGCCTATGATGACGAGTTCAGAGACAGAATTATTTGGAATTTTAGTCTGCCGGATTCCAATTATCCGCAGTTTGAAATGTCCGACGAACTTGAGCTGCGATACAGATATTGCATAAATGGCAAAGCTGTGCCGCGTCTTGAAAATATCTGGCTTGACATTGTCGGCCCCAATTCTGATGGAGCAGTTTCTGTGCCTTATGATAGTACTACAAGTACGAACGGAACAGACAGAAGGCTTGATGATTGGCAGGAAAGAATAACTGATTACACTTTCAGCGAAGCTGACCGACGGCATCTACTCACTACTTACAACCTCGATCGTGTTATCACTCCAGACCCAGACCCCAACAACCGTAAAATGTTCAGCGTCGAGGTGAACCGTAACGCACAGAATTTATATAACAGGCTAAAATCCTGTATCGATACTGATCTCACTGCCGCTGAGCAGGCTGATAAAGAAGCCTATTTTGCGCAGATTTCCGCCAACATCGTTGACTACAGTGATGATGACGCAAATGTAAGCGTTGTTGAGGAAGGAAGCGATGAATATTACGGATTTGAAAGGCCCTTTATCTACATCTCAGAAATCGTAAGAAATTTCTATACTCCAGGTGTGCCGGAGGATGTAAATACATATAGATCTTATGCAGTTGAGCTTTACAAAAATTTTCATGCGAACGAAAAATTCGATAGATGGCGGCTTACGATTGCGGGTGAGCCGGCAATGTATATTGAAGACTCCTTTTTTGAAACTCGCGGCGGAAGTTATTATGTGATTGTTTATGAAAATACCAATGCCTCGCTAGAAGATGAGGTGAAATTCAGTGACAGCCCCAATAACGGAGCAACCGGAGTTGATCCTGAGGTACGTTTAAACTGGGGGCGAACCTGGTTTGCGGAAATACCGGACCCCAATGGCGAGCCTAATAAAACAATAGATGTATATTCTGACTCGTATGATGTCTATTTCGGTACTACGAATCCTCCACCATTTCTTTTCACGCAGTCAAGCAGCTCGTATCCTCCCACAATGGTTGAAGATACTACATATTACTGGCGGATAGATTCTCACAATGACGCAAATGATTACCATGATACCGGCAGTGTCTGGAGCTTTACAACCTGGCCGGAGGAGCCCAATTCAGTTTATGCCTGGACAGACCCGTGCGATTCCAATGATATTATCTTAGAGGATTCTGGCCAGATTATTTTGGAACGAGAAGTTGAAGTTGACGGCTCATTGAAATGGATAAAAGCAGATCAGGCGACAGTACCGCCAGGCTTCGATGATGTTAGCGTACCTGGTATTTACAGTTATCAGCGAGATATAACCTGGAGTCGTCGTGTTAAGCGTCTATGGCAGCCCAACTCTTTCCTTACACCCCAGCCTTTGTTCACAAACGCGAGATTAGGCCACTCAAATATTGGTTATATCGGCAGTTGCGAGAAAATTCAGCCGTTCCATTCCAGCTTCGAAACTATTGGCGAAATAGGTAAAGTATTTAGAAAGAGTACCTATCTCGAAGGAGATGTGAAGTACCAAATTAAAAATGATCCGTTCGAAAAAGAAGAAGATGTTCGGATAGATTTAGAGGATCCGGATATACAGAAAGTATTTCGGCATCTGACCGTTATGGATCCGGACAACTTTTCCGGCAACCTTGCTGCTGAAACCCGCGTCAAGGGCAGGCTCAATATCAATACAGCACCGAAATTTTTGATTCAGCAACTCCCATGGGTAACGCCAGAGTTGGCTGAGGCAATCGTGGCATATCGTGATATGACTGAAGTTGCCAGTGATGATACTATTAATTACAATGATCGTAATGACGCTACCGGATTAGACCCTGACGACTATCCACTCAGAGATGAGATCGGTTTTGCCAGTGTTGGCGAACTGATGACAGTTATCAATAAGGATCATGAAACCGATTTCAACAAAAGAAAATACAGCATACAGACGTATGGTCTTGATAACAGGGATCAGCGTGGTTTTCCGGATCTTTCCACCAACAGCCGAATGAGAACCGATGGCGTGGTTGACGACCTTGAGGAAGAGCAGTTGATCTTTGCCCGCATCAGCGATCTTGTGACCGTCAGGAGCGATGTCTTTACAGCTTACGTTCTTGTTAGGCTCGGAACTGACGGCCCGCAAAAAAGGATAGTGGCGATACTTGATAGAAGTGGGGTTGATGAGCCGAAAGATAAAGTCAGGATACGCGCATTGCAGTTGACGCCTGAGGCAAGATAGAACTGTCAGGATACTACGGTTATTTGCTGTTCGTGAGAAGCGCTGAACTGTTGGCGGATGTAGGCTTGCTCCTTGTCCATCCTGCGCTGCGACATTCCCCTGATAATTGAGCCTGCGAAACAGGTCTTGCCCAGCTCAATATCTTCGAAGCATCTGAGGATTTTTACCTGCACCTCGACAATTTCGCCGTCACCAAACTGAATTTTCAGATTTACAGGATTGTTGATCGTCAAGGATTCAGGGCACTGATAACTCCGCTGATTCCAGGCAAACTTTATACCCCTGCTGGAAAGGTCTATAACATCGCAATCGATATCCAGGACTTTCGGCCTTACTTGCAAAGGATAGCGAAGCCGAAAGAATCTCTTTAACTGAAACGGTCTCGTCCCCTGGGTAGTGTTGTCAACACTGAAAATGCCAGTTTTGGGCTGTTTGACGCCAACTCCAAAATATTTTTCCATCACTAATATGCTCCCTACACACAAAAACACTACACTTTCATTTTTGACCATTAAGTAAATCGTCTTTTCTGAGGGCTCAAATAACCAGAAAAAGCGGAAGAATTGTGTTTTTAATGGACTTGCGTGATCTTTAATGTGGTGTGGTCGCCGTTGTAAATTACAGATAAACAGATGATGGACAAAAACTGTAATTCAGATTAGAATGCCTCTGTCAGGCAAAATCTGAATTTTAGCAGATTTTTATATCGCCTTGTAATCTTAAAATGTCGGAGAGGTGTCGGAGTGGCTGATCGAGCTGGTTTCGAAAACCAGTGTGCTCGTTAGAGTACCGCGGGTTCGAATCCCGCCCTCTCCGTTATTTTCCATATATGCTAAAATTACAGATAAACGACTTCTCCAGATTTTACCGATTTATCTGCGGCCAGAACTATTTTCAAGCTATTTACAGCACCCTTAAGATGCTGAGTCAAATCAACATTTTCATTTATCGCTTTAAGAAAGAATTCCTGTTCGAAACGGCATAGCTCATCATGTCCCGGTTCTTCACTCATATCTATTATTTCATCAGGCTTGGTAAAATTGTTATTTTCATTCAGCTTTGAGCAGTGCACTCTCAACTGATTTGTCTTTGTGTGAGAATCAATATCATCCGAACCTGACTTATTTTCCGGAGACACTATCGACACACAGCCTTTGGGCCCAATTACATCTTTGACAAAAAAAGCTGTCTCGCTCATCATCGGTCCCCATCCAGCTTCATACCAGCCGACAGAACCATCATCAAATACAACTTGAAGCTGTCCGTAGTTGTACATGCCAGGATTCAATTCCTCCGACAAACGGGCTCCTATGGCATTTACACGAACCGGCCTGGCCTTTGTCATCAGGCACATGATATCCACATAGTGCACACCACAATCGACAATTGGAGACATTGACTTCATCAGTTGCCTGTGCGTATGCCACATGTCGCCGGAACTTTGCTGATTTAGGTTCATGCGCATTACCAGCGGCTTGCCCAATGTTCTGGCAATTTCAACAAACTTGCTCCAGGACGGGTGGTGCCGCAGAATATAGCCGACAACAACTTTTAATCCCGTTTCCCCAGCTTTGGCAGCAATTGCCTCGGCTTGCTCAACCGTAGCAGCAAGAGGTTTTTCAGCGAAGACATGGCAGCCAGAATCCAGTGCATGGGTTGCGTACTCAGCATGGGTATCGGGGTAAGTGTTTATTGAGACAGCATCCGGCTTTGTCGCTTGCATGGCAGCATAGTAGTTGTCGAATTCAGGTAATCCTCCCAGCGCATCCGACACCCTTTTTCGCGACATTTCCCCCCGACTAACCACACCGACGATATTAAAACCATCAATTTTGTGATATGCGGCAGCATGAGAATATCCCATATGTCCGCAACCTACGACCAATACGTTCACTTGTTTCATTGGGGTTATTTTCCACTAAATTGTTTCATATCTGAAAGCTGAATGGTGTTGCTTATAATAGCTTTCTCTACGGAAACAGCAATTTCAGTAGCTTCAATTGCCTCTTCCAAACTCGGCCAGCCGCAAGGCAGTCGACCTTCACGAATCGCACCAGCAAATTCCATATATTGCATATCACGGCATTTCTCATATACCGGAAAGTGTTCTGTCCTGCTGCCCTTTGCCGTGTGTATTGTCAGTCGAGTTTGTTCACGGGGCAGGGTCCAGCCGTTTTTAAAATCCCAAATGATACTTCCTTCGGTTCCGACTACAATGAATGAGATAGAAGGCTGGGAGCTTTCGCAGCCAGGGACTGCTGTCATTGCCCCATTGTCATACACTCCGCGTTGTCCGTCGGCATAAGTGAAAATAGCCGTTTTTGAAGTATGTTCCCACCCAGGACCAGGGGATACGCCCTGAGCCAAAATATCCACAACAGGAGAACCTGCAAACCAGCGCATCAGATCGAATGCGTGTATGTCGCAATCAATTATAGAGCCTACCACTGCTTCACGGTGAGTGGCAAGGCGGGGAGGGGGGGGACTCGTTTGAGATTGTGCAGGTTTTCCACCATATCGCAACCAGCGAACTTCACGGACGGCTCCAATTTCACCATTATCCACAATCTCCATCATGCGACGGAAATCAGGCACAAAATGATAAGTGAATGTCACTCCAAGCAGCACACCTGCTTTAGAACATGCGTTCACCGCTTTTTTGCATTCTTCAACTGTTATTGCCAGTGGTTTTTCCGTAAGTACATGAATGCCGCGTTCTGCCGCCAGCTCGATCTGCATGGCGTGCACATGAGGAGGGGTAACAATCGCGACCGCATCGATTTGTTCTGAATCCAGCATCTCCGCATAATCAGCATAGGCCTTGACGTTTCCCAATTTTTTCGCCAATTTCAATGCGGATGCTTCTACCACATCACATACGGCTACCAGTTGCCATTCAGGTGAGGCGGTAATTTCCTGGGCATGATTAAGTCCAGCCCCCCCGCAACCAGACAAAGCTATGCGAAAAGGTGTTCCATACGATGGTATTTTTTCATTTTTTTTCTTGGTAACGCAACCCTTATTTTTCTAGTTTATTTTTATT
>CAZOPG010000048.1:0-9377 GCA_964581585.1 uncultured Planctomycetaceae bacterium
GGCACCTTAGCATGTCCACCGAACATATATCTGTTAAACGCACCATTGTGCATGAGCTGATCCATCGCGATAGTAATAAAATCGACATACATAATCTCAGCTATTGGACGCAGTCCTCGAATCGCCGCACCGACAGCAGCACCAGTAATAGCAGCTTCACTGATTGCCGTATCGATAATACGTTCGGTTCCGAACTCGCCCAGCAGACCTTTCGTCGCTCCATAAGCTCCGCCGTAAAGCCCGACATCCTCGCCCATAATGATAACGCCCTCGTCACGTCGCATCTCTTCTGCCTGCGCCGCCACAACCGCCTGGCCGATAGTAAGAACATCCATGCCGAACTGCTCTTTGATTTGAGCCTTTGCATTCTCCCCCTTTTCTTTTTTTGTCTTTCCAGCCACTGTCGTCAGTGCCTTTTCATACTCCGTTGTGGCCTGCGTAACTTTCGATGCCAACGCCGTCTCAGCCTGAACATCCTGATCCGAATACGATTCTTCTACATAAACATCCTTCGCCAGATCTGCCGTATCAGGCCATGCGCTGTCAACACCGAATTGGGTCGCATCTTCTATCGTCTTGTTAGCTTTTTCTTTTATTGCGTCAAGTTCTTGCTGGGTGCAAAGTTTTTCGTCCAGCAACTTCTTTGAAAGAACAGTGATCGGATCGCGATCCCGCCACATCTTTTCTTCTTCTTTTGTTCGATACGCTCTTGGATCGCTTCGGCTGTGGCCGTACCATCTGTAAGCTTTAGCCTCAACCATAATCAACCGTGATTCTTCCCTGGCTTTTTTAACCGCTTCTTTTATCGCACAATACATGGCAACAACATCCATTCCATCGGTTATCATCGCCTCAACATTGTAAGCGGCCGAGCGATCCGCGACGTCGGTTATATTGCTTGCTCTGAGCGTGTGTTCGATATCACTGCCGCTGAACGGAACACTCATTCCATAAAGGTTGTTTTCGATTATCGCCACCATCGGCAGATCCATTACCGAGGCCATATTCATTGCTTCGTGGAACGAGCCTGTATTCGTTGACCCATCGCCAAAGAAGGACAGCACAACCGCCCCGCTTTTCTTTCTCTTCTCTGCCAAAGCTGCTCCGACTGCCGGCGGGATATTTCCGCCAACGATACCAGTTGAGCCAAGATTGCCTTTGCTGACATCAGCGATATGCATCGAGCCGCCTCTGCCTTTGCAGTAGCCTGTCTCCCTGCCCATCAACTCGGCCATCATTCTGTTCCAGTGATTCTGGCGTTCGTCTTCATTCTTACAATGTTTATTGCCGATCGCTCCGCAATGGCCGTGCCCGCGGTGTGTTGAGCCGATGAGATCGTGCATTTCAATCGCCGCCACCGCTCCGACTGCTATTGCCTCTTCGCCGGCATACAGGTGAGAGGCACCTTTGATGATATTTTCGCCGAGGAGCTGAAAAACCTTTTCCTCAAAAAAGCGAATCTCATGAATACTCCTCAGCCAATCGATCGCATCTTCCAGCGAGATAGCTTTTTGCTTAATAAGCTCAGAAATCTTGGGTAAAACCTTTTTCCTTTTGTCTTCAACCGTAAAACTCATTTTTTCACTCCATAAACCTTTGTTATCAATATTGTTATGTTATGTATTATATGGCAAACCGAACAAGAACACAACTGAAAACAACACGAAATAACGCTTTTTGCCGCCAATCGAAACAAATTGAACATTTTTTGCTTGACGAATGAAGCTTTTTCGTGGAAAATAACGCCCCTAATTTAAGAGATATTAATCAGTAATCACTAAAAAATGGGCTTATTAGCAGAAATCAGACAGCAGCAGATATTGCAAGAACTTCGCCGCGCCGGTCAACTCAAGGTCTGCCGACTGGCTGAAGAACTCAGCGTTACAGAAGTAACCATTCGACGGGATCTTAGGAAGATGCAGCACAGCGGCCTGCTGAAAAAAACTTACGGCGGAGCTGTGCCCAGCGATCTGCCGGAAATGAACGCATCCGTACACTACCGACAAACACGGAGCCTCATCGCAAAAAAAACGATCGGCTCGCTCGCCAGCGAATTAGTGAAAGATAATGACATCATCTTTCTCGAAGCGGGCTCCACATGCTACGAAATCATACCACACCTGGCCTCACGAAAAAACCTGACGATAATCGTCAACTCCCTATACCTGATGCGAAGACTTGCCGCGATGGGCAAACATAAAATTATCCTTACCGGGGGTCAGTATCGACAGCAACGAATGGAAATGGTCGGGCCAACCGCCGAAGCTGCTATCAGCCAACTCGGCGGATTTAAGGCTTTTACCGGAGCCGATGACATCTCAATATCTGCGGGAATAAGTGGAGCCGATGTCGTAACGGTAAGCTTTGCGAAACTCGTCCTCAAAAAAGCTTCAGAAGTCATCTTCGTCGGAGACAACACCAAATTCGACAACCCGGCCCTGTATAAAATAGCCGACCTCAGCGAACTTGACTATATCGTTACAAACACCAGGCCATCAAAAAAATGGATCAGCGCCGCTAAAACCAACCGGATCCAACTGGTCTATCCAAAAGAATAACAATAGCACAGATAGTAGTTTTGCTATCTAATCCAGACTAAGCCTCAGGTAACGAGAATGATCACCCTGTTGCACATAGAATAAGACCGCACCTTCAGCTTTTTCCAGGATATTCCAGAACTGCTTGGTATTTTTAATTTTCTCGCCGTTCACCTCTTTTATAATCGTCCCTGCTCTAATCCCGCTACGAGCCAGTTGAGAATACTCAACAACCTCAGTAATGATAATTCCACTACTGTCAGTATGACCATATCGCTGAGCCAGTTCATCCGTCATATCGCGCACAGTAAATCCGAGCTTTTCAGCCGTTTTGTCATCTTCATCCCCATCGGCGGTAGCCAGGCCTGAAGGACGTAAAGCGAGTTTGACTTCAAACTCTTTTTTCTCAGCGTCTCGCAATACCATAACTTTTACTTTGGTATCCGGGGCAATTTGTGCTATATCCTGCTGAAGACGGTTGACGCTATCAATAGCGTTGCCGTTTACTCCGATAATAATATCGCCGTGTTTTATCCCCGCCATTTCAGCGGGTCCATCTTTGGTAACATCTTCAACTAAAACCCCGTTTTGCCCCTTTACACCGAAAAAATCCGCCAACTCCGGCGTAAGATTGTTGATATTTACGCCAAGATACCCCCTTGTTACAGAACCTTTCTCTATAATCTGTTCAGAAATATATTTGGCCATATTAACAGGAATCGCAAAACCGATACCAACATTACCACCACTTCTGCCGTATATTGCGGAGTTTATACCTATCACCTGCCCATCGAGATTGAGTAGCGGTCCACCTGAATTTCCGAAATTTAATGCCGCATCTGTCTGGATAAAGTTTTCATAGTTTGCCAAGCCAAGCCCACTCCTTCCCTTCGCTGAGACTATGCCCGCCGTTACGGTATGGGCCAGGCCGAACGGATTTCCGATAGCTATGACCCACTCACCAACTTCAAGTTTATCCGAATCACCAAGTTTGACTGTAAGCAAATCCTTTGCCTCAACTTTGATTACAGCAACATCGGATTCTTTGTCAACGCCAACAACTTTTGCCTCCTTAGGTTCAATGTTAAGCTCTTTGGCGAATTTTACAGTAACAGTGTCAGCCTCAGCCACAACGTGACGGTTTGTAAGGATGTAACCATCCGATGAGATTATAAAGCCTGAACCCTGCCCAGCCGGAACTTTTCGCTTTTCGGTTTTTTGCTCCCGACGTGGGCGGTTCCTTCTGGGACTCGGTTGGCCGAAAAACCTTTCAAAGAATTCATCTCCACCGAAGAAATCTTCAAAATAGTCTTCCGTAGGATGTGCCCTGTATTCCACTATTTTTTCTATGGTGATAAATACCACCGCAGGCGTAGCTTCTCTGGCTACTTTGGTGAACGCCCGGCTGGTATTTCGAAAAACCTGTAAATCATCATTCCCCTCACCCGGCTCTACCCCCGCCTCAACCAATACTGGCAAAATTATCAGAAACAAACATACCGTTACCAGAATTCTTGTTTTTTTCATTAGAAACTACCCTTTCAAATGAAACACATCTTCCTTTTACTCGACGCCATAGATACGGCTGCTCTGTTAACGAGGTTCGATAAATTTATGACCAAAAACAACTTTTTATGGCAATAATTGGATTAATCCGTATAATCATGGCTTCGGCTAAATTCAGCAGAACAAATTGGCTAACTACGGACCATTTATGTCAAAAAAACAAATAGAAATTGTATATCAGGACGACAATGTTGTCGTTATCAACAAGCCCTCCGGCATAAGTGTTACAAAAGATCGCAGTGGCAAAGCAGACATTATAGATTTATTGAAAAACCAATTTGGCGGCAACGAGAAATTGCTGCTCGTACATCGGCTGGACAAGCCCACTTCCGGCGTGATGATTCTGGCTAAAAACACTGAAACACAAAGCCGCCTGTCAGGCGATTTTGAAAGACGGTTTGTCAAAAAAACCTATTTGGCAATTATTGACGGCTTTGTCGAGGAACCTTCCGGCCAAATCGCTCTGCCGCTTGCGCACAGCAAAAAAAACCCTGAACTTATGGTCGTCAGCAGCAAGAGAGGAAAAGAGGCAATAACAAAATGGAAACTGTTGGCTGATTTCGGAGGCCTGGCTCTGCTGGCGGTACAGCCCATAACCGGAAGAACCCATCAGATTCGTGTACACATGAAAAACGCGAATCTCCCATTGGCGATAGATCCGCTATACGGGAGCATACGACCTCTAATGCTGTCGGAATTCAAACCCAATTACCGGCTAAGCAGGGATAGAACAGAGATTCCGCTTATCGAAAGATTAACTTTACACGCTTATCAGATCGAGCTGAATTTGTCCAAAGATCAGCCGAAATGTTTCATTGCAAAGCTCGACAAAAAATTCGCCGCGACGATAAAAATGCTCACCAAGCACAACCCTCAAGGCCCCGCTGCCTTTCCAAATCCAGATGATTTCACCAACATCATCAACACCGCCAAACTGGACTAAATCATTTTAGAGCATCTTAGAGCACTTCAATATTTAATTAACATTTAATTGAACATAGACCATCCGTAACGTTATAGTTGCATCTCTTCACCCTCCTCCGCTGAGGCCGGTCAGTTCGTTCAATGGCCGGCCTTGGTTTTTTATGGGAACAGAAAGGCAAAATATTTGATGATTTCCCTTGCCAAACGTTTTTTATTATTGTAAACTGTTGCGCCTTATACAGATAACTCAACAGGAAAAATTATGTCTGAAAAACTGATAAAAATCGGTCTTGTCGGTTTTGGAACTGTCGGCAGCGGTGTAGCAAAGATATTGCTGGAAGATATCGAGCATATTGCCACCAGAACCGGCATCAAACTCGAATTGGCCTGCGTAGTCGATATGGACATCACTTCGGCTCGCCCGGTTACCCTGCCGGAAGGTGTTCTCACAAATGATATAAATCATCTGCTAAACGATGATTCGATTCAGATTGGCATCGAACTCGTCGGCGGAACAACCTTTGCCAAAGATATCCAGCTAAAAATGCTCGCAGCTGGAAAAGACGTTATTACAGCAAATAAGGCTCTGCTGGCTAAGCACGGCAATGAGCTTTATTCGGCCGCACACAAGGCTGGCCGCTGCATTGCTTTTGAAGCCAGTTGTGCCGGCGGGATACCAATTGTATCAGCGATACGTACAGGTCTGATGGCCAATCGTATCGGTGCTATTTATGGAATCATCAATGGAACGTGCAATTACATCCTTTCCAATATGACCACCAGTGGCCTGGATTTTCAGACGGCACTGTCGCAGGCTCAGCAGAAAGGATACGCTGAGGCCGACCCAACACTGGATATTAACGGGGGAGACAGCGCACACAAACTTGCTATCCTGGCGTCCATAGCTTTCGGCTATGAAATCGAACTCGATGACATATACGTCGAAGGTATTGAGCATATCCACATTGACGATATACGTTATGCTAATGAAATGGACTACGTAGTGAAACTACTGGCAATCGGCCAGAAAACCGAAGACGGCAAAGTTTCGCTGCGGGTTCACCCGGCGTTACTGTCCAAAGATGATGCCCTGGCACGAGTCGATGGACCATTTAATGCTGTCAGTATCTTCGGTCACGCACTGGGCCAGACAATGTATTACGGTCGTGGTGCCGGAATGATGCCGACAGCAAGTGCAGTGGTAGCTGATATAATTGAGGTCGCGATGGGCAATTCAGCGACACTTTTCAGACAGCTTCAGATCCAGCCAAGGGACAAGGTCAGCCATCTGATAGACAGCGTTGAAAGTCTGACCAGCCGGTTTTATATTCGTTTGATGGCAAAAGACAAGCCAGGCGTTTTCGCCGCGTACGGCAAAATTCTGGGAGATCATAATATAAGTATTTCCGGCGCACTGCAACACGAGGGCCCAGGGCCCAACGACACAGTGCCAGTAGTAATAACAACTCATCCGACAAGGCAAAAGGACATAACCGCCGCACTGGAACAGTTAAAGACCCTCGACATTCTCGGGGCAGAGCCGATATGTATCAGGATCGTTGACATACCGGAGGATCGAGATTGACCGCTAAATATGTTATCATAATTCCGGATGGCGCCGCTGACGAGCCTATCGCTGAGTTTGGCGATAAAACTGTTTTGCAGGCTGCCAACATCCCAAACATCGACAGGATTACCGAAACCGGAAGACAGGGAACAACTCATAACGTTCCCAAAGGATTCACCCCCGGAAGCGATGTCGCTATGATGAGCCTTCTCGGTTATGATCCGCAACGATATTATAGCGGAAGGGCACCCATTGAAGCGGTGGCACAGGATATCGAACTCGGCCCGGACGACTGGGTCTTCAGGTGCAACCTAGTTACTATCGCCGACGGCAATATGGCCGACCACAGTGCCGGCCACATCTCAACCGAAGAGGGCTGCAAGCTGATCGACGAACTTAATAAAATGTTCGGCAACAAAAGCATTCATTTTTATCCCGGCGTAAGTTACAGACATCTATGCGTGATCCGTGGGTTCGGTTTTGATGTCAACACAGCTCCTCCTCACGACATCATCGGTCAATCTGCTGAAAAAAATCTGCCCCGCGGTAAAAACTCTGAGATTCTGGTCGATATGATGGCCCGTTCGCAACAACTCTTCGCCGACCATGAAATAAATCGTACTAGGAGGGACCTTGGTGAAAATCCCGTCAGTTCCATCTGGTTCTGGGGACAGGGCAAAAGGGCACACATGGACAGTTTCAAAAAGCAGTTTGGCCTCAGCGGTGCCGCGATAACTGCCGTTGATCTTATCAGGGGTCTGGGCAAACTCATCGGATTCGATTTGATAAAAGTACCCGGTGCGACCGGCTTTGTTGACACAAACTACCAGGGGAAGGCCGCCGCGGCCATTGATGCCTTGGAAAAATATGACATCGTACTTATTCATATCGAAGCACCTGACGAGGCGGGTCACAGTGGTAGTGCCGAGCAGAAAAAGAAAGCTGTCGAACAAATTGATAAACACATTGTAGGCCCGGTTTACGAGGCGATACAGAAATATGATAAATGGCGAATACTTGTAATGCCCGACCACCCAACGCCGGTTTCAACCCAGGCTCATTCTGCCGAGCCGGTTCCCTTTGCAATGGCCGGCACCGAAGTGCAGGGACTGCTGCACGAAGGTTTCAGTGAAGCTAATGCCGTCAGGAGCGGCTTAAATATAGAAGATGGTTGTGAATTAATGGAATATTTTATAAAGATTTAGATCATGGCAATAGTTGTTCAAAAATTTGGAGGCACCTCTGTCGCCGACGCCGAAAAGATTCGGACCGCGGCAAAGCGAGCAATAAAAACATTTGAAAGCGGGAATCAGGTCGTCATCGTAGCATCGGCCAGAGGAAAACAAACCGACCAACTCGTAGCCGACGCTGCCGAGCTAAATCCGAATCCGCAGCGCAGGGAAATGGATCAGCTGCTCAGCACAGGCGAACAGCAGACCGTCTCCCTCATGGCGATGGCTCTGGATGCGATGGGCTACAAAGCTATCAGTTTTACCGGAAGCCAGGTGGGCATGGTAACCGACAGCGCCCACACAAAGGCACGCATAAAAAGTATTGATGCCCAGCGAATACACAAAGAACTTGATGCCGGCCATATTGTTACCGTTGCCGGTTTTCAGGGAATCGACGAAAATCAGAACATCACAACACTTGGCAGAGGCGGCTCTGACACCAGCGCAGTGGCGCTGGCCGCTGTACTAGGGGCCAAGGAATGTGAGATATACACCGATGTCGACGGCATCTACACAACCGACCCAAGATTATTCAAAAACGCGGTCAAAATGGATCAAATCAGCTACGACGAAATGATGGAACTGTCGATCCTGGGTGCGGGAGTGATGCACACCAGAGCGATCGAATTCGGCAAAAAATATAACGTAACAATACATGTAAGAAGCAGTAGTAAAGACATAACAGGAACACTAATAACTCACGAGGTATCAAAAATGGAAGGCATTTCAGTTTCAGGCGCAACTATACAAAAAGATATGGCCAAGATCGACCTTGTTGGCGTTGACAACACACCTGGCAGTGCTGCGAAATTATTCGCTCATCTGGCAAAGGCCCAAGTGCTGATAAATGACATTATCCAAACCGAGATTAGCGACGAAAAAGCCAACACATCTTTTACCGTCAACCATTCCGACCTCAAAGACGCAAAAGAAGCCATCGAAGAAATTAAAGATACGCTTAATTGCCAGTCGATTTTCATTCGTGAGGACGTGGCGGAAGTATCCATTGTTGGCGTGGGAATGAAAACCCATTACGGTGTCGCGGAAAAGATGTTCCAGGCCTTGGCAGAGGCTAAAGTAAATATCGACGCTATCACAACGAGCGAAATCAGAATAAGCTGTCTCATTGATAGAAATCAGGCTGAAAAGGCTCTTGAGGCCGTCTGTATCGCATTCGAATTGGACAGGCCTGCCGAAGAGCGAAGCAAATAACAAGATGAAATACGCGATGAGTCAACGCAACAGAAATGTGCTTGTCGGCGTATGTGTTCTAGGTTTGATTATCATTGTATGGCTCGACCACAAATTCGGACTCAAGCCATTCCCCCCACCATTGTCCTCCGAGCAGGTCAAATCAAAAGACTTCGCCAAATATCATAACAATAGTTTCCGTGTAACTAAAGTTATTGACGGCGACACGCTGGATATCGACATCCCTGACGGAAAATTCAATTCAACAAGGATACGTCTGCTCGGCGTAGATACTCCGGAAACCAAAGATGACAGATTCGGCAAGATGTATTTCGGCCCCGAAGCAACACAGTTTACAAA
>CAZOPG010000049.1:0-9352 GCA_964581585.1 uncultured Planctomycetaceae bacterium
AATCTTGAGCTGACAGTTCAAAACAGAAGAAAACTTGCAGAAGTCATACGGCTTCACAAACCAGGCATTCTATTTGCCCCAGCCATGCCGGACTGGCATCCTGATCACAAGGCCGCCCTCGAACTTACAGAGGCGGCGAGATTCGAGGCAAAATATCATAAAACCAATCTGGCAGGGGACCCTTACTGGACTCCGAAACTATGGCAGTATTACTCGCCGCACAGACAGGATTTTGCCAGGGCTTCTGTGATCATGGACATCTCAGATGTATGGGAAAAGAAACTTGCCGCTATAAATGCATATCAAAGCCAGCTCAAAAACAGCAACCGCAACAGCACTTACAGCCTCTTGGAAAAAATAGAAATAACCGCAAAATACTTCGGCCAGTGCATCAACGCCAGATACGGCGAACCCTTTGCCGCTTGCCAGCCGCTATCTATAACTTCTTTTTAGAGCGCGACTCAAAAACACTCCCACCTTTTACAAGTTCCAATTGTTATCATTTGAAACTGTTACTTTTTTGTTACTCCCAAACACATTCCAAACGCTTTATCTTTGTAAAAGCGTTTTCTGAACGGCCTTTGCCAGAGGTTGAATATATGGAATTTTTATTATAGAGGGGCATATGGAAGCTAACCAGGAATTAAACCAAAACATGAAACAGGCAGTTGAGATATTTGAAGAATACGAAAATGTAATTCGCGGTACAATTTATTGTAATGTCAACGACAAGTCAAAAGTCGATGATTTACTACATGACTTCTTCCTGGCTCTTGTAAGAAAGCCCATCCCTTCGTACATTCAGAACGTTAAAGGCTATCTTCGCAGAGCTGTCAAAAATGATATTCTTGATGAGGTTGTTAAAACAAAAAGTTATCATTCTCGAAATCAAAAATACAGCCAGCTATGCCTAAATTACACAAGATTCTATAATCCCGAAGATGTTGTAATCAAAGCCGAAACTGTAGATAATCTCCTTGAGGTCATCGAAACGCAACTATTGCCTCATGAGGCTGCGGCTCTTACTCAGAAGTTCTATTTTGACCAGGACCACAGCCAGGCAGCGGAAGCGATGGGTATAAACAGAAGAAGTTTTTCTCGCTATCTTTGTACAGGTCTTAAAAAAGTTCGCCAGTTTATTCATAAAAACAAAGAATAACATGACAATTGCTGCCGCCATTTGAGTAGGGGGGCTGTTAACTAATTTTCTATTTGTCGTAATATTCTATAGAAACAATAACATCGTTCGGTATCATCCAGCCTATTCCACGGAAATTTATTATTATTTTCTGCTTTTTTGGGTCAGGCTCAACAAGCTTTCGCAACCTGCTTAAAGACATATTGATTACATGGCTGTCATCATCCAGATATGGACCGACTGAATTTGACCAGATGTGGCTTTTAAGCAGTGACTGCCTTGAAAGAAACGTGCCATTGTTGCTTAAAAGATGATTCAGTAATTTCGAAAGTGTGGATCCTCGCAGCAGTTTGTGTTCTCCATTGCTGTGAGTTACTATCTGGGTATCGAAATCAATTGTGATGTCAGCCTTCAGCTTTGCTTTTTTTACTTTGCGAAGAGGTATATCGGACAAAATATCGTTCTCACACTCAGCGATAAGAACGTGACGATATTGGGAGGGGATAAGTGATAGATATTCATGGATTGTCTGCCAGCAATCACTGGGGGCAATTATATATGCGTCATAGTTACGCTCTAGTAGTTTATCTTCAAACTCGGTTTTGGAGGATGCACGGTGTAGTATAAACCGCAAAGGCTTTGCATTGTTTTGCGGCCTTTGGCGACCATATCTAACATATGGAGCAGTATTTGTACCCATGCTCTTCCCAAATATTCACTGTTTAACCTGCAACTTCAAATGAATATGCAAGTATGCCAACAGACAAGTTAAGGGGAAAGTAAAAGATAAGTAACTAAGCATGATGACATGCATTAAAGATAAGCTTTCTGATTAGAACTACCTGATATTTTTCATTGATGAGGTAGATAATGTCCGCAGAGACAAAGATAACTTTATGTCATTTCTGGCACGAAAACTCCTACGCAAAGCGATACCACATTCCTTTTCCGCCAATTTTCGAGTTATTTATGTGCATATACCGTTGTTGGGGTCAGGAATTGCTTGAAAAAGGCTGGAAAGGGGGTTAGAATGCTTCGTTAATCGTGTTTTGTTGGTTTTTGGCGTGGTTTCACGGAGTCTTGATGGCTAAGATACAAGCTGTTCTGTTTGATATTGGCGAGACGCTGCTGGACTTTGGCAAGGTTGACGCTATTGGGCTATTCCGCCAAGGGACGCATCTGGCGTATGATTTTCTCAAAAAACTCGATCAGCCTGTCGGCAATTTCAAAATTTATATAGCCAAACATCTGCTTTTGATTCGTCTGAATCTTTTGTGGTCGGCTATCGTTGGCAGGGATTTTGACTCTTACGAACTGCTGAAAAAGCTGGAAGCCAGAAAGGGTACGCAACTTCAACAGCAACAATGGCTTGACTATGCCGGGTGCTGGTATGAGCCGTTGAGAAAGATCGCGAATGTCGAAGCGGATATTGTCGAAACGCTGAAAAAGCTGAAAGATGCGGGCTTGAAGCTGGGCGTGCTTTCGAATACATTTATTCACGCCTCGACGCTTGAAAAACATTTTGAGCAGATTGGCATACTCGATTTTTTCGATGTTCGGCTGTATTCATACGAGTATCCATTTCGCAAGCCTGACAAGCGGATATTCCTTGCCGCGGCGGAAAAGATGAATCTGGAACCGGCGAATATATTATATGTTGGCGACCGGATAGATATCGATATAAATGGTGCCGCCGCTGTTGGAATGCAGGGTGTTTTGAAAAGAGCCTATACGAATATTAAGAAAAAATCGCATGACAATATTGTGAAAATAAATAAACTGTCGGAATTGCCGGGAGTTATTGAAAATATGAATAGCAGTTCGGTTGTCAGTTAAAAGGAGTCAAATAATGTCGCATAGTGAAAAAAGATCTTATCAAAAATGTATTAACCTCAATTGCGGGTCTGAATTTGATTGCGACCAGGCGATGTTCAAATGTCCCGACTGTGGCGACCTTCTGGATATCTGGTACAACTGGGACAAGATCGAAGTGCCGTCAGAGATGTCGGAGTTTTCGGCCCGCTGGATGAGCAGAGATAATAAACTCGATTTTTCCGGCGTATGGCGGTTTCGTGAACTGCTGGATTTCTGCGATGATGAGTACAAGGTAACCATCGGAGAAGGGCAAACCATTCTGCAACAAAACGATATGCTGGCAGAATTTCTTGGAGTAAACAAAGGCTGTCTGCACCTTCAGTATGAGGGGCTCAATCCTTCCGGCTCGTTCAAGGACAATGGCATGACAGCGGCTTTCAGTCATGCGATGATGGTTGGGGCCAAGTCCTGCGCGTGTGCCTCGACGGGCAATACCTCCGCGGCAGTTGCGCTGTATGCTCATAGCTGCGGATTAAAATGCACCGTGCTTATCGGCTCAGGAAGAATCGCGTTCGGCAAACTCAGCCAGGCAATGGATTATGGAGCGCAGACCATTCAGATTCTCGGCGACTTCGATGACTGCATGAAACAGGTGCAGGATATCTGTTCCCAAACGGGATTGTATCTGCTCAATTCGCTCAACCCGTTTCGCCTGGAAGGACAGAAAACCATTATGTACCGCATTATCGAACAGCTTGGCTGGAAAGTTCCAGACTGGATCATTGTTCCCGGCGGCAATCTTGGAAATTCCAGCGCATTCGGCAAAGCTTTTCTTGAACTGAAAGAGCTCGGACTTATCAAAAAAATTCCGAGAATAGCTATCATAAATGCTACCGGAGCCGATACGCTTACCGACCTGGTAAACAATAAAGGGCTGCGATGGAATGAAGGCGATGTGAACGATTCGCTAATTGATGATTATTATGCTGATTTGACAGCGAGGAAATTTTCTCCTCATACGTGTGCATCTGCGATAGAAATATCTCGGCCGGTCAACCTGAAGAAATGTCTTCGAGCCCTTGATGTCTGCGACGGAATCGTGCGGGCTGTCAGCGATGAGGAGATAGTGGACGCCAAGGCTCTTATCGGCAAGTATGGTCTTGGCTGTGAGCCGGCCTCGGCGGCGACGATAGCAGGGTTAAAGGTTCTTCTGGCCGAGGGAGTTGTCAAGCCCGAAGAAAAAGTAGCTTGCGTACTGACAGGCCATTGCCTCAAAGACCCCGACGTTACGGTAAATTACCATAAAGATGGCCAAGGGCAGTTCAGCAACCGGCCAATCGAAGCCAGCAACGATTTTGACGAAATAATGAAACTAATAAAATGACAAACCAGCTTTGTGACAATGGTACAGGCTATAAAACTAAAATTGCGATGGTAATCTGCCCATTGGCATTTTCGGCTATTATGGCATTTGCAGGATTGGGTGATGGTATTATTGGCAATCACGAAGCGTTTGTAGGTGTAACTGCCAGAGAAATGCTCAATAGCGGTGATTGGATCGTTCCAGAGTACAACGGCCAGGCCCGGCTTAATAAAACTCCTCTGTGCTACTGGCTTGTCGCTGCCGCGGGGAAATTAGCAGGGCGGGTAGATGATTTTGTTGTGCGTCTGCCAAGTGCTTTGCTTGCGGTATTGTCGGCGGGGGCGATTCTGTTTTTTGTGAACAAATGGCTTGGATTGCGAATCGCGGCATTGGCGGTGGTTTTCTGGTCAACCTCATTGGGATTTATCCGCTATAGTCATTCCGGCAGGCCGGAAATGGCACTTTGCGTTTTTGTAACAATCGCAATGCTCAGTTTTTACACTGGAATGATAGCCCCGTCGAGAAAAGAACAGATTTGGTATATGCTGGTTTTCTGGATAAGTTTTTCGCTTGGTATGCTCGCAAAAGGGCCGGCACCTATATTGCTGATTGGACCGGCAGTTTTTTTCTATTTCGCGGTTTTCCGCAAGTGGAAAAGTATTGGAAAAACTTTGCCTATAATCGGGACATTACTCTTTTTGATAATGATACTTCCCTGGCCGATTATGGTTTTTCTCAAAGAGCCGGAAGTACTTCATATCTGGAAATCCCAATTCATTGACAGGGCTACGGGGGATCTGAGTTCGAATGATAAGCCGATTTATTATTATCTCGGTGTAATGTTTGCCTTTTTCGTTCCCTGGGTTGCATTTTTGCCATTGTCACTGGCAGCACCTTTTTTTCGTATATGGGGCAAAAAACAAAATACCATGCTGTTTCTGTGGCTCTGGTTTGTTGCGGACATTGTCGCTATGAGCTTGTGTAGTGGGAAACGGCAGCATTATATTTTTCCGGCAATGCCGGCAACGGCGATACTTACGGCGATAATTTTCGAAGATATGATGTTTGTTAAACAAGCATATACCGAGAAATTTTCAAAAAACTTCTTTTCAGGGCATCTGATAGCGTTGTTGTCTCTGGCTGTAGTCGGGGCAATCTGGATAGCGACTGGCGGAGGTGAATTCCAACTTCCTATAATAGCTCTGATGACATTATCCGTTTTAATGCTGATGATAATAACATTTTTGCTCCGTCACAATGCCAAAATAGCAGCTTGTATATGTATTTTTGCGACTGTAGCTATCGTTTCAATATTGGGATTGATAAAGATAAGCAATCAGCAGAATGAAAAATATATGAGCCGGGATTTCGCTGAGGAAGTTAAAAAAATGGTTGGGCAAAACGAAAAACTAATTGCTTATTGTAAAGTCAAGAGTGCTTTTGTATATTACTTTGAAAGAGAAGTGCCTGAAATATTCGACCTGGAGCGAGTCCATACTTTTTATGATGAGGGTGGGTCGGTTCTTGCGATAAGAGGGTATCTCGATAAACTAAAATCTGATGGTCGTTTTGAGATTGAATATAGCTATCCATACGACGAAGCTGCGATTTTTAATAAAAACGTCGGCAATTGAGAATATGTGAAAAATTATTTTTCGGGAGAATAAAATGAGAATTGGACAACAAAATAGTAGATATACTTCATTTATTAAACTGTTATTGATAACAGCAATTGTCTGCATAGGCGGCTGTGGAAAAAAAACACCTTCGGAAAAACAAAAAAAAGCTCCTGCTGAAACTACGGTTGAGATTCCTGCTGAAAAAACTTCGGCAAAGATCGCCAATATCACAGGACAAACTTTGCCTTGGCGGGAAAGTTTGAATGAAGTGATCAGTCGTAGAAGCCAGTGGGCCCCTATCCTTACAGAGTGGTACGGTAAAGAACTGGCGGGATTTTCTCTTAATGATATTGACGGTAATACGCATAAGCTTAGCGACTATAGAGGCAAAAACGTAATGATCGTTTTATGGGCAACATGGTGTCAGCCTTGTCTGGTTGAGATGCCTAATATAATAGCCCTACAAAATATTATCAGCAGAGATAATCTTCCGGTGAAAATTTTGTCTATATCAAATGAAAACAGCTTTGTACTCAAAAGGTTCATCAACGGAAAAAAAATCAACTATACAGTTATTTCGAGTCCCAACGAAATGTTGCCCAGTCCAATAAATTTAATAAGAAAAATTCCTACCACTATTTTCGTTGACCCCGAAGGAAAGATTAAATTGATAATTCAAGGCAATGCTTTTCTTGGTGAGTTTAAGGCGATGGTGTTGGCAGAATAGGGACAGGGCTCTGTTAATGACTTTATCTAACAACAGCAAATCCAGCCAGATGCCGCTTACGAGAATCCAGAGCCTTATAGGCCAGCGGATGTTGCATTCTAAGCGGCACAAGCCCTGCTTCTACCTTAGCATTAAGGCTGATGTTACCGAATTGATGGGCCTGAGACGCAAGTACAGCAAAGCAGTTTCTGTCAGAGTTGCCACAAATGATTTCTGCATTTGCGCGATAGCTTTGGCTATTGAAAAATATCCGCTGATGGCAGGTGAATTTGACGGCGATCATATCCAAATTGCTAACAGTATCAATGTTGGTCTGGCAGTGGCTGCGCCACAGGGATTGGTTGTTCCGATTGTCCGGGACGCTAACAAGAAAAAACTTCCGCAAATAGCAAAGGAAAGTTCTGATTTTATCAACAAAGCCAAGAGTAACAATCTGATTCCCGATGATATGATTGGGGCAGCCATTACGCTGACCGGTCTTGGCATGTATGGTATCGAATCTTTTATCGCTGTCGTATCGCCTTGCCAATGCGGTATACTCGCGATGGGTAGGCCTACTGAAACTATTGTGCCGATAGATATTGATATGGTGCCGCGTAGGCTGGTCAGTCTTACCCTGGCGGCGGATCATAGGATTGTAAACGGGGACTATGCAGCGAGATTTCTAAAAGAAATAGTGGATTTGCTCGAGAGGCCGCAAAGCCTGATAACTTAATATTTTTTTCTGAATCTTGCGGTGGGGATGTTTAGTAATTTTCGGTACTTTGTAACGGTTCGCCGGGCCAGTTTTTTTATTCCCATACTTTCGAGTTTCTGTTTTATCTTATCGTCTGTCATGGGGTTGGATTTGTCTTCGTCGTCAACAATCTGCTGCAATTTCAGGCGGATGGTGTTAACGCTCTGGGTTTTTCCGTCAACAGTATCCATTCCACTGACGAAAAAACTTCGCAGGGATTGTAGGCCCTGGCTGGATTGGATATATTTGCCAGCTACGGCCCTGGATATGGTCGCTACATGAACGCTGACATCCTCGGCGATCCTGCTCATTGGTAGTGGCTTCATAAATAACGGGCCTTTTTCGAAAAACTCGCTCTGTCGTTCGACAATGGCACGGCTGACCCGTAGCAGAGTATGCTTTCTCTGCTTTATGGCATCAATAAACCAATAAGCTGAGCGGATATTGCCCTTTAGAAACTGGCGAGTTTTGTCATCAATCTTGCGATCGCGTGCCATATCGGCGTATAACCGGTTGATCTTCAGGCTAGGCAGGGAAGTATCGGCCAGGAATACTGAATAGTTGCCGTTATCGTCAAACTCGACGATAACGTCGGCGGAAATGGGATGGTTTGTTTCTTTGCTTATAGTCAGGCCTGGCGAAGTGTCAAGCTTTCGTATATGCTCAATAGCTTCGTTGATTCGCTCAAGTGAACTATTCATTTTTTTGGCTATGTATGGAAGCTGGTTCTCCAGTAGCTTGTCCATATAATTTGAAATCAATTTTATTTCAAAGGTCATGTCATTGCCGAATTGTGCCATCTGGATGAGCAGACATTCTTTCAAATCATGTGCGCCGACGCCGAGAGGTTCAAGCTGCTGCACAAGTTTTAGAGCTGTTGTTAAATCTTCAAGATCGAAGTCGGCCTTGTCTTTGTTATGCAACTGTTCAAGCCTGACCTGGAGATAACCTCTGTCGTCTATGTAATCAATAATAGTTTGGCCGGCTTTTTTTACCGATGGTTCCGCATCGATGAGGCCCCATTGGTGTGAAAGGTGCTCGTGCAGAGAACAAACTGTTGCAGGAGCATTATTCAGGGCGGCAAGCTTCGGGTCCCGTTCATCGTCGTATCGACTTCTGCTTACATAATCGCCATGATTCATATAATCGCCGAAATCATTTTCGAAGCTGTCAAGACGTTGAAAGTCTTCGATATTATTGGAATCATCGGTAACTTCGAGTTCCTTCTGGCGGATATCTTCGGCGGGTGATTCTTCTGGGCTGGGCTGGGATTCAGTTTCAGGCTCGACGATTTCGAGAATAGGATTGCTGTCAAGTTCGGTATCTATCTTTTCTAAAAGTGCAAGGGTATTGAGCTGCAGAATTTCCATAGATTGGATCATCCGCGGAGCCAGCTTCATCTGCTGGCCTAACTGCATCTGTCCGGTCATACTCATTTTCATCAGTCAGGACACCTTGCTAAATCTTAATTCTGAGAAATCATTCCGTGGTGGGCAAAAATCGTTCCATCTCCCGTAGATTATAGCAAAAATCAACAAAAGATGCAATCAGAAGGTCAAAAAATGAGAAAAAAAGTATGTCTATTCAAGTTCAGATCTGCCTAGAATGGCATCTGTCAGGATTGAGCCGGTAGCATATTCGATCTGAGAGCCACCAGGCAGGCCGCGTGCGAGACGTGTTATTTTTACGCCTATAGGTCTGATGAGTGAACCGATGTACAAAGCGGTGCCGTCACCTTCAACATTGGGGTTTGTGGCCATTACAACCTCTTTTATAGTGCCAGAGTTGAGGCGTTTGACTAGGGCGTCGATAGTCAGGTCGTCGGGTTCCAGGCCCTCTAACGGGGCGATGTGGCCGCCCAGCACGTGATATATCCACTTGCAAAGGCCTGTTTTCTCGAGCGCGATAACGTCTTTGGGTTGTTCGACGACACAAATGATGGTTTTGTCTCGTT
>CAZOPG010000050.1:0-9098 GCA_964581585.1 uncultured Planctomycetaceae bacterium
CCTTTGTCTTTGTATTCTTCGTTAAGTTTTTTCAGATGCGGAATATTATCTACACACGGCGAACACCACGTCGCCCAGAAATCCAGCAGATACACCTTCCCCACCAGATCATCTATATCCTGGTCGTTGGTGGTAATCCATCGGGAAATTGTAATTTCAGGAGCAAACTGCCCAACCAGGCCAGCGGCCAGACAGCTTTGGATAATTAACATTGCTAATATGAATATAGTAACTGGGAACCTACCGCATTTCATAACACCACCGCTCAATATAACCCTATTCTAAAACAGTTGTCTTATCGGCTAACTGAGCGATAGCTCTTGAGATGATAGTTACTCTATCTGTTATTTCTGAAACGCTCCGTGCCTCTACGAAGCCTGATTATACAAAAAACACCAAAAAAAATCAAGTAATGTAACAATAGGAATAGGCTAAAGGCGCAGACACTAGCCTACGCCCAGCCGCAAAACTATTCTAAAGGGACAAAAAATCCCCTATCTTGATTATTCGTAAAGTTTCGTCGCTTCTGTCTCTTCTACCGAACGGCCAAGTTGATCAGTGTTCATCGTTGCCTTGAAGCGAACGTCACCCGGCTTAATAGCTTTGACTGTTACCCTCCAGATTGCCTTTGCTTTTGGTGCAAGGCTGGGCAATGCCGCAAAGCTTATCTTATTACCTATGACTGATGCCACTGTTGGACCGCTTGAGGTTACATATGTCATATTGTCCTCAAGATGACACTGAATCCGGACGTTCGAATCGGCAGAAGATCCTTGATTTGTTACCGAAATAATATACGAAGTCTCACGCCCTATCTCAACCGGATCGGAAAGATCGACAACCTCCATCAATACGGCTGAAATACCAGACAGCATGGTTTCGCAGGTTGCTGTAGCAGTTTTGGTGCAATAAGCTCGTGCTGTGGTAGTGCTTTTAACCGTCCCTTCCAGATTTGTCGAAACAGTTACGCTGATATCTCTTGATGCGTTTGGCTTTAGTGTCCCAAGATTCCAGGTAACTTTGCCAGGCGAAGAGTGAGTGAAAACACCACCCGATGTAGCACTTTCAAAATTGGCGTGCTCTGGTATCGTCGCCTCAACAATAGTATCATTAGCATTGGCGTTACCTTCGTTTGCTACTGAAATATCGAACGTCATATTTCGTCCGATGTACTTCTCAGAGGGGCAGCTTTTATTAATTGTCAGCACAGGTTTGGTTACCCTAGTTGTCGCCATATTGGATTGTGCTGTTCCGCTACCCTGAGAGACGACAGTAGCTTTGCTCGAGTAGATACCTGGGCTGGTGGCATCAACTGTTTGGGTGAATTTTTTCGATTCACCAGGCCCGAGCGAATCCAGACTGAATGCAACCATTCTTTTGCCGTCAGCGGTTTTCAGACCTTGGCCCAGCTCATCCTTGAGTGCAATATTACAGGCGTAACCTGTACCTGTATTGGTTACGACGTAATGAAGCGGTATTCGATCACAAGACAAGGATTCCGAAGGTGCAACTTTTTCCACCACCAGTTTCGGCTCGACAATCTCCATCTTGGCACAAGTAGGACTGTCATAAAAGACATCCGCACAACTGGCGATGCTTCCTATACCGGAAGCGATCGCGCTCGCTGTGATCATCTTCGAGGCACCAGCTTCGAGGGTTCCTACAGCCCACTGAATTTTGCCTCCGCTTGATTTTTGCATTTGGGGATTCGATTTTTCAATTTTCAGGTTCTGAGGTATCTGATCGGTAACGACCACGTTAGACAGAGGCTCATCTATCAGGTTCGTCACCTTGATACGATATTCGAAAGCCTCATTTGCCCGAATCTTCTCAGGAACCATTTTTTCCAGGCGTATGGCATTTCCTTCCATTCCGCCTGAAGGATAGGATCGTGCGGATTTGACCATCGATGGACCGGCACAGGGATTCCGTTGGGCCACGACGGGCTCCTTGGCAGGTTCCTTGGGCCTGAAGGCCCAATGATCGAGGCACTCCTCGTCATAGTTCCCGCCTTTCCAACTGGTCAACGTTTTGCAACTACAGCCGTTCAAAATCAAGCTGCTCACGACCAACATCAAAACAAATAATCTTTTGGAATTCATGGCACAACGCTCCTTTCTTAATTGTATTACCTCAAAATTTTTCTACAGACATCTTCCGATCAACCCGCATTCACAAAACACTGCACCGGAAACACGAACCCATGCTAACTAACTAAAAACACTTCGTCAATCGGGTCTCTGCCCATTTTTTGCATAGGCAAATCCTCTATGGATCGCCTGTAAAAATATGACATTACCGGTAGCTATGATAAGCCTTTATTCAACTTTCAGGCATTCCATAAGGCTTTCCCTGATACAAGTAAAAGCAGTTAAGCTGAAAGTAAAAATGGGTCTCGTCCTGATATACACAGAGCTTGTCTGTGGTTATACTCAACAAGCATATCATCAAAAACAACTAAATAATTTGTTTAGGAAACCAGAAAGTGAGGTTGAGTTATGGAAATGTCAAAAGTTGTGAAATGCGAAGTCAATGATTGTGCCTACAACACGGATAATTGTTGCCATACGATGGCGGTAACTATTGGTAATAGTATGAGCCCAATATGTGACACTTTTTGTCAATCCACAATGCAGGGCGGTGGAGCCAGTTGCACAGCTGGCGTTGGTGCATGTAAGACCTTCTCTTGTGTATACAATAATAATTTAGAATGTGACGCCCCTGGAATTTTCATAGGCTACAACGAACAGGAACCAGACTGTTTAACATTCCAGGCTAATTAAGACTCGGAGTTAATGACCCATTCATTGTATGTGAAGCTATAGCAGCGAGTGGATCGTGTATAAAGGGGGGCGTGTTCTTGATTTGTTTACAAATTTATCTTAAGAGTTAAGTATAAAATGAAAGGAGACATGAAATGTTCAAGGCAAACTTTCTCAAGGCTACAATATTGTGTACCATTGTCCTTACGAGCCTTTTGTTTGTGGGATGCAAAAAACAGGAGCACCCTGCTGAACATCCCCAAGAGACCGGACAAAAGGAACAGATAACCAAAGATGAATTAGCTGACGCTGTCGAATCGTACGTAGAAAAACAAGCATCTAGGCATAATGGCTACTTTGTTGTGTTTGATGACAAAACAGGCAAAGAGCTGAAACTTACCCTCGATAAGGTTCATCGCGAAAGATTGTCAAGGGTGGGTGAAGATACATATTTTGCTTGTGCCGACTTCGTAACTCCAGAGGGCAAAATGTACGACCTGGATGTCTTTATGGCGGGCCCGGCCAAAAACCAGCTTACCTTTTCGAAATTCAAGGTTCACAAAGAAGCAGGCAAAGAAAGATATACATGGTATGAACAAGGCGGTATTTGGAAGACAAAAGCAGTTGGAAAGCCTATCGAAGAACATCCCAATGAACCAGAACATCCCAAGGAGCACCCTTCAGAACATCCAGAGTAACCAGATTTGGCAAAAGCAATTTCTTTTAGAAAAATGGCTAAATTTTCAGCAAATAAGTTGGTAATGGCTTCGGTCCTGTTGTTGGGCATGTTAGCTCTACAGGTCTCGTATGTTTACATGCAGCGGCAAAACGGTATCAGCAAGCCAACAAAAAGGAGCGTGCAAATAAATTACAACTTCACCATCAGCGACATTCCATCTCAGGCTCACGATATTCGCATATGGGTTCCAATACCCGTATCCAATGAGCACCAGAAAATGCACAACTTCCAGGTTCTTGCGAGTCAATCCTATCAGGTTGTAAGCGAACTGGAATACGGCAATCGATTTATTGTTTTCGATTTGATGGACACCGAATTTTCAGATACGAATACGATCGAGATCACCGTGAACTTTGATATTACACGACATGTGATCAGCCGGTTGCATACGCACTCAGCACCTGAGCAGGCCAGCAAAGAGCAGTTAGCTCGTTATCTTGCCGCCGACCGTTTAACTCCGATTGATGGCAAGATTGCCCAGGAAGCCCTAACAGTCGCTGGCAATATAAACAATCCTCTGAAGCAGGTTCGCCGCATCTATGATCATATTGTTAATACTCTAACTTATGACAAATCTGGTACTGGCTGGGGTCGTGGTGATGCGCTATATGCCTGCGATATACGAAAGGGAAACTGTACGGATTTTCATTCCCTTTTTATAGCTCAAGCCCGTGCCCTGAATATTCCAGCGCGTTTTATCATGGGACTGTCTCTGCCGGAAGATAAAACAGAAGGATCCATATTAGGCTACCATTGCTGGGGTGAATTTTACCTGACAGGAAAAGGCTGGCAGCCTGTTGATGCCTCAGAGGCAAGCAGATTTCCTCAGAAAAAAGATCAGTTTTTCGCCAGCCTTGATGAACACCGTGTTGCCTTTACGGTCGGTCGCGATATAAAGCTGCCGGGTTCAGCCGTGGAATCGCTCAATTATATGATTTATCCGCACGTAGAGATCGATGGCAAATCGTACAATAGCATAAAGACAACTTTTACTTTTAGAAATAGATTAGCTACGGATAATTGGTAACTTGAGGAAAAACTTAAGGATTATTAAATTATTTAGGAGCCGATAATGTTAGGAAATACAAAGCCCAGAATGCCTCATGATTGGCACGAAATACATTTATGCTATCTGGCAAATCTTGGTTATCAGAAGCAGAATACGGACGAATACAAGTCCCTTGTCCGTGAACCTAAGTTTATATGTAAACATTGCGGAAGAGTCGCTACTGACAAGGAAAATCTTTGCACCCCTGCGAAACTGTGAATCCATTGAGCAACTGTCGGCGATGGCAAAGAAAGATGTTTTTCACAAATAGAAAATAACATGTGTTCTGAATAATTCAGGGAGATTGCTGTGGCAAAAACAACGAAAAAAAAGAAAACTAAAACCGCAAAGGCAAAGAAAACAGCTGTTTATTCCTGCTCAACCTGTGGAAAAGTTGCAAAAACACGCTCTCATCTTTGTTCACCCATTAAGACCGAACAAACATACATCTGCGAATATTGCGGCACTTCTACCGGCGACCCTCGGCACGTTTGCTCGCCAATGGTGGCTGAGATGAAATTTGTCTGTAAAAATTGTGGAAGGGTTACTCCCTTTAGGGGCGCAATTTGCCAACCAAGGATCATTAAGTAGCATCTGGTATCCTGACTCAATTAATGTAGGATGATTTATTGTGTTGAAAGTTAATGGTTAGAAATATTTTATAATTTTAAAAAAGGGGAAACAAAAATGAAAGTTTGTATTGATCCGGATATTTGTACCGGGTGCGGCCCTTGCGTTGACATTTGCCCGGAAGTTTTTGAGCTTAATCAAGAAGGAATCGCAGTAGTAAAGACGGAACAGGTCCCCGTCGAACTGCAGGATGCCTGTAAAGAAGCAGCGGATAGTTGTCCTACAGAGGCAATTTCAATTGAGCAGTAGTATGCCTAAGTTCGGTAACTGTAAAAAATCTAATGAAACCAAAATTATTTTGAAGGAGATCTACCATGCAGGCAAAAGATATTATGACATTTAGTGTGGAAACCATCAATTCGGATGCAAATTTGGTAAAGGCGGCTCAGAAAATGAAATCACTTGAGGTTGGGGCATTGCCAATTTGGGAAAATGGTGAGTTGATTGGCATGATTACGGACCGTGACATAACAATACGTGCCGTCGCCGAGGAAAAAAGTCTGTCAGGCACAAGCGTAAAAGACATTATGACATCTGACCTCTGTTACTGTTTCGAGGATGATGACATTCATGTCGCTGCCAAAATGATGGAAGAAAATTCGATCCACAGGATTTTGGTAGTCGATGGCGATAATAACCCAGTCGGTTTTGTCTCATTGTCCGATCTTGCCGTCAAAAGCCATGACGAACATCTGACTTATGAAGTCCTTGAAAGAATTTCCGAGCCGGCCTGTCCTCATCGTTGATAAAAAACTTTTGAAGTTGGTATAACTGGTAAAAAATTCTATAAAAACATTGACCAATGTCGTCTAAAAAACTAACAGACGGTTAATGTAGTTTTATTGCGAGAGATTTTTTTAAACGTTGGGAGAAAAATCATGAAAGCTATGAAAACTATGGACATGATTATATGGACGCTGCTGGCAATCGGTGGCTTGAACTGGGGTCTGATCGGCATATTTAATTTTAATTTAATTGCCGCGATCTTTGGAGAAATGAGCTTTTTGAGCAGGCTCATTTATGCCGTTGTCGGAATTGCTGCCTTGTACGATATTGTAGCGATAAAGGCAATCTGGCAAAGATGGGATATGCACGTTGGAACACCTTCACATGCTTAGAAATATAGCCCAGACAGTATCCAGAAATAAAACTGAAACGGATAACATATTGATGTTTGATGACAGTCAGCATTGATTAGTTATTTTTCAGTTTTCGCTTAAAATGACAGGTGGATTGTAAGTTAACGGCCCGATGTTTTTGTAAGGTTTTGGTCTATACTAAAGGATTTTTTCATGACTGTCACAATTTCAAAAATACCTGGAATGGGAACATACTCGCCTGAATTTGCTTTACCGGACACCAGAGGTAATACAGTATCATTAGCCGATTTCAGAGAGGCTCCAGTTCTTTTGGTTATCTTTATGTGCAACCATTGTCCGTTTGTTAAACACATTTTGAAAGATCTAGTCAAGGTGGTCAGGCGATATCAGGCCAAAGGAGTCGCAGTTGTTGGAATCAATTCAAACGATATAGCAAATTTTCCTGAGGATAGTCCTGAGAAGATGGCAAAGCTTGCAAAAAAGGCCGGCTTTACATTTCCCTATCTTTTCGATGAAAGCCAGAATGTTGCCAAGGCATACACTGCCGTCTGTACGCCTGATTTCTTTTTGTTCGATAAAGAAAGGAAGCTTGTTTATCGGGGTCAAATGGATGATAGTCGGCCAGGTAACGAAATACCCATAACCGGCCTTGATTTGATCAAAGCAATGGATGCCGCCCTTGCAGGCAGAGATACAAGCAACAACCAAAAACCGAGTATCGGTTGCAATGTAAAATGGAAACCGGGAAACGAGCCGAAGTATGCAAAGTAATTTAATACATTATTTTGCGTGGTACCTGTGAATTTACGGTATAAACAAAAATAAAATGTTAGTTTTTTGGGGCTAAAAGTACTCTAAGTTGAAAAGATAAATAGCGCGATAGGCAAAAGAAGATGAAGGTGCATAATGTTGGAATTATTGGATATGGAGGGTTTGGCCAATTTTTGAAGAATTCATGGCAGGAACTCGATAATGTGAGGATTATTGCGGTTGCCGATGAGGTTGAAAGTCGCAATCCGGGAGGTGATATCAAATTTTACAATCGCTGGGAGGGTTTATTGAAAGATAAGCAGGTAGATATTGTTTCTGTGGCCACTCCACCCCAGTCACATGCCGCCATTGCTTGTGCCGCAATGGAAAACCAGAAGTGTGTATTAATTGAAAAGCCAATGGCTACAAGAATTGAAGATGCAAGACGAATCATTGAAATACGAGAAAAGAAAGGTAATGTTGCGACAGTAGATTACATGCTTCGGTTTAATCCAATAGTGGAAGTGCTGGCAAAGCTCACGAAAGAAGGCGTCTTCGGAAAACTTCGTCATGTCAATATTGAGAACTATGCTCAGGATGAAAACTTACCCGCGGATCACTGGTTTTGGGATTCCGAAGTCTCAGGAGGAATATTAATTGAGCACGCTGTTCATTTTATTGACTTGGTGCATAACATGACAGAACAAAAATATATTTCGGTAACAGGTTTTTGTCATAGGCGCAATACTAAACAGGAAGATCAAGTACTTGCATGCGCTCACTATGATGGGGGACTAATTGCAACACATTACCACTCATTTGCCAGGCCTGGCTTCTTTGAGAGTACTTCGCTCCGTTTCTGTTATGACCTTGCCCAAATTGATTTGGAGGGATGGATTCCACTTACAGGTAAAATCTCGGTAATTGTAAATCATCTGACAAAGGACGCTATAACAGAATTGCCGGGTTTTAGGATTTGCCGTAACTGCAATATCGTGGAAATGAAAGATTCTTCCCGGCCGGAAGGTTGGGGACAGGCCTACTCGAATAGGAAAACCAATCGCAAAGTTTATTGTGGAGGTATCGATTATGATGTGGAAGAATTTATTGAGGGAAGGTTTAACATCGAAAAAAGCAAGCAGGAAGTCTACAGTGACTGCGTGCGTGCAATGTTGTCTGATTTGATTTGTAAGGTGGAAAATCCGAAACATCATATGCGAGTGGAACTCGAAGACGGTTTGTCAAGCTTGGAAATAGCGCAAAGGGCTACTGAGTACGGTCGTAGCGCTGAGTTAAAATTTGTTAATTTTGGACATAATAGTCAGAAAGGGGTACAAAGATGACTGTAGAAACTGCTGTCAAGTGTGAGAAGGATTTGTTTTGTGGAGTCAATACGGTAAAGGATTGTGAGAATCTGACGGATTTGGAAAAGAAACATCAGCCGATCATCACGGCCCCAAAAACCATTAAGAAAGGCGAATGTTTCGAGGTGGCCGTTGAGGTTGGTAAGCTAATGGAGCATCCAAACGAACCTGCCCACTACATTGAGTTTGTCGAGTTGTATGCTGACCACACCTACCTGTCAAGGATGGATCTTACTGCCTGCCGAACGTGTCCAGTTGTGAAAACATGTGTCTCGCTGGATCATACGCATGGAAAACTGCGGGCTTTTGCGCATTGCAATCTACACGGAACATGGGAAGGACAGTCGAAAATCGTAGTAACGGATTAAAACAATAGAATATAATAATCAGAAATTGAAAGGTTATATGATGATTCTTACAAGCCCGGAAAAAGCCAAAGAGTTTTTTGATGCCAAGATAAATTTCACTACCGGCCCAGTTGAATTGAAGCAAATTATGGACAGTAACGAGAACATAAACATCGTCGATGTCCGCGCGCCTGAAGATTTCGCCATAGGGCATATTCCAGGGGCGATTAATTTGCCAAAGCAGGACTGGAGTACCCATGCCGGACTAAAAAACGACAGGGTTAATATTGTTTATTGCTATTCAGAGGTATGCCACCTTGCGGCCGCAGCCGCCAGAGAATTCGCCGAGCATGGCTTT
>CAZOPG010000051.1:0-9068 GCA_964581585.1 uncultured Planctomycetaceae bacterium
CGGTTACGATTGTAGCAAGCAATTTCAGCTGCAAGCCGGTAGTTTATACTGGTGTCGATCTGACTTCGGGAACTATCCTGTCGTCACCGCTTGAGAATGGATACACGATTGATGCCTCGGTACACAACAAAAGAGATTTGGGTAGCAAAACAACTATTTATGTTAATGATGGTGAAGAAGTGCTTCACACAAGCTGCTCGAATCCGTTTACCCGTCAGGCACCGGCACCACTTGATGATCCCAAGGGCGACCCGTCCGATAACTGGTTCGTTGTGGAGTTTACAGAAAAAGAGTAAGCACGTGACGAAAAATATAGAGTTAAATACAAGATTGCTCCGTAGCTTTGTTGCTGCGGGGCAATCTTTTTGTATTTATTAAGAAGTAATTTCGGGTTATGTCTATATTTATTTATTTCCAAATCTCCAGAGAAACGATATAATACCGCGCTATGGCTACAGAAAAACTGGATTTAAAAGGTTTTACTATTATCAAACGGCTCGGTACCGGTGCCAGGACAACGATATATCTGGCTACCGATAACGAAACAAGGACCGAGGTGGCTCTTAAACACGCTGTTTTTGACAGGATCGAGGATTCGCGTATATTCGAGCAGATTAAAAATGAATACAAGGTCTCAAAGCAGGTTGATCATCCCTACCTTCGCAAATGCCATAAACTCATAAAAATTCGCAAAAAATTGAAAACGACTCAGCTGCTGCTGTCTATGGAAATGTTCCAGGGCAAGGCACTGGAAGATTCCAAGACGCTTAGTCTTGGTGATGTGCTTCTGGTTTTCCGGATGGTTGCAACCGGACTAAATGCTATGCATCGACAGAACTATCTTCACTGTGATATCAAGCCTAACAATATTCTGATAAACAAGGACGGCTCTATTAGGATTATCGATCTTGGGCAGTGCTGCAAAATCGGCACCATCAAATCCCGTATCCAGGGCACGCCTGACTACATAGCCCCGGAGCAGGTTCATCGCAAACGGCTGGATGAGCGAACGGATGCTTTTAACCTTGGAGCTACAATGTATTGGGCTTTGACCGGTAAAAACATACCAACAATGATTCCGCAGGCTGACAGTCTGCTTGGTGGGGTCAAGGACAGTAAAGCTGCCGCTCCACATCAGATTTATAAACAGATACCACTGGGTATTTCAAAGCTGGTTATGGACTGTGTGAAGAAAAATCCAAACCAGCGACCAGCTAATATGACCGAAATCGTTTCAAGACTCGATCTTCTCATACACAGTATATTTGAAAAAAAACTGAGTAATTAATAATGTCCCTTGAAATAATTGATTGGCTCAAATCCGGCACGAAAGCCAACTACGCTGATATTTATCGCCAGGGAAATTTGATTAATTTTCCCTCGGCTGGCAGTGTTATCGTCACCGGCGATATTCACGGTCATCAGCGAAACTTTGAACGGATTTTGAGCTATGCCCAGCTAAAGAATAATCCCGACCGGCACCTTGTACTGCAGGAGATTATACATGGTCAGCAGGACGGCGAGGAGGACGGCGGCAGTTCTTTTGAATTGCTGGCTCAGGCAGCGATCCTAAAGGCCGAATATCCAAATCAGGTTCATCTTATTATGGGCAATCATGACACCGCTTTTATCAACGATACAGAGGTGATGAAGAACGGCAAAGAGATGAATACTGTAATGAAAGCGGCGATGCAGCGACAGTTTGGAGGCGAAGCTGATATGGTTGCCGAGGCGATAGAGCAGTTCCTGTTCTCTCAGCCTTTAGCGGCCCGGTGTCCCAACAGGATATGGATTTCGCATTCATTACCTTCTGATCGTAACGTAGAAAAATTTGATCCCTGTATTTTTCAAAAGCAGTTAAAGGTTAGCGATATTGTTCGTCCGAACTCGGCCTATCTTTTGACCTGGGGCAGAAGACACAGCCAGGATACACTCAATCGTCTTGCCTCGCTGTTAGATGTTGATTTATTTGTGCTCGGCCACCAAATGCAGGAAAACGGCTGGAAAAAGGCTGGCGATAATACGCTGATAATCATCTCCGAACATAATCATGGTTCTTTGCTGGCTATTGATTTGACAAAATCTTACGGCATTGATGAGTTGGTAGACTGCATAATCCCACTGGCTTCAATAGCATAAAGAAAGGAGTTTTGATGGTTTGGCTCTACGTTGTTGCATCGGTAGCGATCCTAGTTCAAATCCTGTTTATTCAACAGGTCTGGCAAAACTTTCATTATGTTACAAAAAAATCTCGGAAAGAACGTGTAACTCGACGCCCGAGAACCGCTATTATCGTGCCATGCAAGGGATTGGATACGACATTTGAAAAAAACATTTCTTCATTTTATAAGCTTGATTACAATAATTACCTGCTTGTGTTTGTGGTTGAGGACGCCGGAGACCCGGCTTATGAGAAATTGTGTCAGATAAGAGATGAGCTTTTAGCTGATTCACAGGCAGGTGAGGCGCAGATTTTGGTGGCGGGGATAACAAAGGGTTGCAGTCAAAAGCTGCATAATATGCTTTGTGCGTGCGGGCAGATTGCTGACAAAGTTGAAGTACTGGCATTTGCCGATTCGGATGCGTGTATTCGTCCGGATTGGCTTGCTCACCTGGTATATCCGCTGCGTAAGCCCAAAAAAGGCGACCAAAAAATAGGTGCGTCAAGTGGGTACAGGCTGTTTATTCCGCAAAAAAATAATTTCGCCACATTAGCTTTGTCTTCAATAAATGCCAAAGTTGCTCAGCTTCTTGGAGACACACATTTTAACCTGGCATGGGGAGGATCTATGGCGATTCGTGTGGATGTTTTTGCCCAACTTAAATTGGATAAAATTTGGGCCGGAGCCATAAGTGACGACCTGACCCTCAGCCGGGCGGTCAAGGATGCAGGGTTGCAGATAGCTTTTACCCCTGCCTGTCTTGTCGCTTCTTATGAACAGACAACATGGGCAAAGCTATTTGAGTTTGCTCGCCGACAGTTTTTGATCACAAGAGTTACCACCCCGGTTACATGGTGGTTCGGCCTGTTCTGCAGCTTCTTTGCGGTACTGGGCTTCTGGGGTGGTGCTGTTTTGGCAATTTGTGCTTTCGCTGGGGGACAGGCATATTGGTGGATATTCGCCGTGATGTCTGCAACATTTTTTGTAGGACAATTATGGCGTTCGCTATTACGTCAAAAAATGATTCGTGAACTACTCCACGCCGACGCGGATAAGATGCGAATTGCTGCCAGGGCGGATATACTTGGCTGCTGGCTGTGGTCATTGATTACCCTGGCCTGCATAATCTCCTCGGCATTTGGGCGAACTATCATATGGCGCCAAAAGCGATACAAATTACTTAGCGCAACGGAAACGCAAATAATCGAATAATCCAGCCATTAAATACTCGGCGTATTCTCGCTCACCAGAAAGACCCTGTTTTTTCCACTACGCTTGGCCTCCAGCAGCGCATGATCAGCCTGTTCGAAAAGCTGGTTCACATCCGAGCCGTCCCGTGGAAAGGTCGCCAGTCCTCCGCTGATCGAAAGTTGTCCTTTGCCTGTTACGCCAAGTGCCGGCAACGGTGCATTATTGATCTCCCTCCGGAATCTTTCACAGATAATCGTTGCCTCGTCAGGGTGGTGGTTTTGCATAACACGCCGTTCGTTTTGGTCGGTTTTGTTCTTGCAGTTCCAGAATACTACCGCAAATTCATCTCCGCCGATCCTGCTTACCACATCATGCTTTCGGCAACACTTCTGCATCAGTATTGCAGCTTGCTTGAGTATGGTATCGCCTGTCGAATGGCCATAAAGGTCGTTATAGCTTTTGAAATCGTCGATATCAAAAACAAGGATCGTCGCCTGAAAATCCTCTCTTTTGCACCTTTCGATAATCTGGCGCAAGAATTCCCGTACATATCTCCTGTTTTTTATTCCGGTCAACTCGTCTTCGGTAGCAAGTTTTTCAAGAATCCCAACTCGCTCGATTTGCTCATCCGATTGTGGGAGCCGCTCAGTTTCGGTTGTCTGTTTTTGGCCATTCCCTTTAACCTGAGCCCGCCCAAGTTGCTTCGGGCTGACAGGACAGATGTAGTAGTCATTGGCTATATTTGACATATCGGCTGATGAACGGATAAGCTGCAATGCTCTTGGTTCTTCATACATTTGCGCCAGAAGAATAATTTTTGCTCCAGGCATGAGCCGATTCAATGTCTTTAATGCCGAATTAAGATTCTCGTCAAAATCGCCAAGGACGACAGCGATTGTTTTGAATTCTGTATTTGCCGCCAGACTGATAGCGTCGAGCATATTTTCACAATATTCAAAGTCAGTTTTGTCAGTATCGCTTTGTGATGTAAATACCCCCGTGCAGGTGCCAATAACCAACACCTTTCGATTTGCCAAATTTTTGTATGGATTATTTTTCATTTCATCTGGGCTCTAATAAAGCCGACAACTCTTGCTCGCTAAGGGCGTAATCGTCTCGGCTGAGAGAAATCTTTCTCTCGTTATCTGTACGTTTAACCTCGGTAGGGCCAGAACTCAACAACTCAGTCAGGTCATCAAATTGAGTCATTATCAAAGCACCCGAATTTTTAGCTGCAGCAACTTTTGAGCTGTTGAGTTCGCAGAGATTTTGGACCAGGCAGCAACAGGCGATGTTACCGATCCCAGCGGCAATACCAAAAAAACGCATACCCTCTTTACTCAACTCTTCAAGTGTCCCGACAATAAGGAGTTTGCCTTGATTGTCCATTTGCCCGATAAGAGCTGTTGCCGAATAGACGTCTTCGGTCAGTGTAAAACCGACGCCGCCCCGACACAACCAATCAGCAGCGTCCTGGCAAAAACTGCCAGCCACATCGCCGACCACTACCACATCAGGGATTTTAGTTTGATTATTCTCCACTCCTACCTCGACGGTTAAACCTTAACCAGTATTATAGCGATATTCACACGAAAAGTCAAGTTTACCGTGTTTTTGCCCATTAATTCAAGGGCAGGCTCGCGAGTTTTTCGCTAGCCTGTTCGGCAAATATGCTTTCCGGATACATTTTGATAAACTCGGCCAGTTTTTCCCTCGCTTGGGCCAGAGCTTGGACAACATTTTCTCCTTCTGCGTCCGCTTTTTTTTGTTCTTTCCACAAACTCACCTTCAGCACGGCCAACTCAAATTTGGCATTTATCCCAGCATCGGTACCAAAGAACCTTTCACTCAGTTCACCGAGTTGCTCAGCCCGTAGAAGCGCATCAGGGATGAGCATAATTTTAGCCAGAAGAATATTGTCTCTCAACTGGTCATTCCCTTTCGTTTTCGATAGGATTGCGTCCAATTTTTTCGGATAGTCTCTTGTATGGTGATTCAGCATAACAAATTCCGCCAGCCTTTTACGTGAAGTGTCATCATCTGTATGATTTTCTCCACCGATAAGCTCTATCAGATATAGCAGTTTCATCTTGAGCTTCCTAAGGTCAAAATCGGTTATGACCGAAGCGGCGGGCGGACTGAAAGCTCTGCCTAATCGGCTCTGCTGAGTTTGGCTGGAATCTGACAGTTGCTTTTGGAGCTTTACTATAGCCTCGGCGGCGAGATCCCCAGCCAAAGAAAATCTTTCCTGTCCGGCAAGATACATCGCGATTCGCCAGCGGCTTTCAAGCGATTCGGGGCTCTCATCAAACTTTGTATAGAGGTCGTACCAGATGGGTAGCGATTCTTTGTGGGGATAATCACTATAAAAATGCAGAATCTCCTTGGCACCTAACAGTTGTGATTCCGGACTGTATTCACTCAAGAACGCCTTATAGTAAAGAGCCGTCGGCATTCGTTTTATCCTTGCTTTACTTGTCATAAAAGCCTTGTGCAAAGCCAGCGGCTTCCACCATTGCCTTGGCGGATTGATAAACAGATCATACTGTTTTAATAATTTTTCTTTCTTCTGTTGGTATCTCAACTCCTCCGGAGCCATAAACCATTCGGGCCATCGCTGATGAACAAGTCGAGCCTGAATCTCTTTTTTCAGTTCGGTTCGCAACTGAATTGTTTCGGTCGGGTAAAACAACCCCTCAAAGTATTTTCTGCTGGCGGGTTCGGTAATCGTTTTATTCAACGCCTCTGTAATGCTGTGGTCATGAAATTCAACTACTTCTTCCGGGTTATTTTTGGCGATATATAGCTGATAATCGAGTTCAGCAAAATTTATTGTCAACTGGAACATAATAATCGTCCCCGTAAGTGCAATGGCTGTTGTGCTCCAGACGAGCCCGGGGCGATAACGTGTGAAGTGGCCTACTCCCAGTACTATCGCCGCTATTACCAGAGCAGTCAGCCAGCCGTGAAGCCAGGGGGCAAAAGACAGGGCCCACTGAATATTATCATTGCTCTTTGCTCCGCCGAAATACGCGAAATATAATAGTATCGGCGACATACAGAGAACTATTGCAATATATCGAGAGCGGAATCTTAGGGGTCTAAGCGCGGCGGCAAAACTGCTTATCAACATAAAAACTGCCATACCTGGCAGCTTGGCAACGAACGCCAGAATCAGGAGAAAAAGAATGCTGTAACGAAAACTCATGAGCTGTGATGTCAAGACCGGGACGGATATTAGCACTCCTGTCAACATTCCCAATACCAGAATCTGCCATGGATACTCGAAGATACTTAATGGGCTGAAAAGAAAACGCTGTAAATACCAAGGCCCGTTGAAATCTATCGAAAACAGCACTCCCGTCATAAGCTTCGAGACCATGAGCGAGGTAATAAGATATACCGTCAATGCTAAGAGACGGCACCTTTTTACATTTCCGTGACTGTAGTGTAGAGTCGGACCGACTGTCAAAAAAGATTTCGGTGCCGGCTTAACCTGTTTTTCCTGCTGAGGTTCTGTCATAACCATTCATTATAACCACTAAAGGGGCAGAAAGACAGCACGAAACTGCGGCAATTCAGGGAAAAAACTACTCTTAACCACACAGATAACCCCTTTGTTTTTGGAGGGTTAAGCACGAATAATATCGGCGATTTTCATCAATCTGCTGATGTTGTCGCGTTCAGCCTCGGCAAGCTTGTCGTAGATAAACCTGATCATCTGCTTTAATTCAGGTATCACAACATGCTCGAGGACATTGACTCTCCGCCGAGTTCTTTGTAATTCGGTCGCCAGAAGTTGAGCCTGCTTTTCCTTTTCTGCCAGTTCGAGAAGTTGGTCGAACACTTTCTCAAGTGCCTTGAGAGCAACGTCAAGCTCTCCGCTTGTTGAGCCATACCCGTAGCAGATAATTTCCCCTTCGATTTCCTTGCTAAACCGAGGCACTTTTACGCTCATGATGGCGGCGAATTTAATTACGAGAGAGAATTTCTTTGTCGGCACATCCAGTGCGGATTTTATATTTTCCGGCTCCATAGTTGCTCGCGCCATCATAAAACGTCTTGATGTCAGGAGCAGATTTTTTTCCACTTCCTGACGAAGCGGTCCGATTTCTCTGGAAATCTGAATCAACTGCCGAGATATTTCATCACGTTTTTCACTGAGCAAACGGTGTCCGCGACCAGCAAGTCCCACCCGCTTCCGCAGCCGTAAAAGCTCCATTCGTGTTGCGTTAACATTTTCCTGCATCTAATTTAGTCGCCTTTTTTTCTGAATTTTGGCATATATTTATTTATTAATTCGACATCTATACGCTTTAGTTCTGTGTCTTCAAACATGCTCAGTAATTCCCAGCCAAGATTAAGAGTCTGCTCAATCGTTCGGTTGTCGTAGTAGCCTTGAGAAATATATTGATCCTCAAATTTGTTCGCAAAGGTCATATACTTTCTATCTTCTTCGGACAGTGCCGCCTCGCCGAGGATAGTTGCCAACTCCTGTGCCTCCTTGCCATGAGCATAAGCGGCGTACAGCTGGTTATACAAATCAGCGTGATCCTCACGAGTCTTACCTTCGCCGATACCTTTATCTTTCAGCCGTGAGAGGCTCGGCAGAACATCTACCGGAGGAGCGATAGCTTTTCGGTGCAGTGAACGCGATAGAATGATCTGCCCCTCGGTAATATAGCCGGTCAAGTCGGGAACAGGATGAGTCTTATCGTCCTCAGGCATCGTCAGTACCGGCACCATTGTGATCGAACCTTTTTTGCCTTTGATTCTTCCGGCTCGTTCATATATCGTCGCAAGGTCGGTATAAAGATATCCCGGATAACCTCGCCGGCCGGGCACTTCTTTTCTGGCCGCACTTATCTGTCGCAGAGCCTCACAATAGTTCGTCATATCATTGAGAACAACAAGAACCTGCATATCCATATCGAAAGCGAGATATTCGGCAGCGGTTAAAGCTGCACGTGGAGTCGCGATCCGCTCAATGGCGGGGTCGTCGGCCAAATTGATAAACATTACCGCTCGCTCGATAGCGCCGGTGCTGGTCAAATCGTTAATAAAAAACTGGGCAGCTTCAAATGTTATGCCCATCGCGGCAAAAACAACGGCAAATTCTTCACCTTCACCCAACACAGTTGCCTGGCGTGCAAGTTGAGCGGTTATCTCATCGTGTGGCAGCCCCGCACCGGAAAATATGGGCAGCTTCTGGCCGCGAACAAGTGGATTAAGCCCGTCGATTGTTGATATACCAGTTTGAATAAATTCGTTCGGATAATCCCGGCTGTAAGGGTTGATTGGGTTGCCGTTGATGTCCAGACGTTTCTCCGCGATGATTGCCGGCCCGTCATCTTTAGGCTCGCCGATACCACTGAAAACTCTTCCAAGAATGTCCGGCGAAACAGCTAACCGCTGAGGTCTGCCGAGAAAACGAATCGTGCTATTGTCAATATCGATCCCATCTGTACCCTCAAAAACCTGCACAAGAACCTTGTCGTTTTCCACCTGCAGTATCTGGCCGTGCCTGATCGAACCGTCGGCCACTTCAATGTCAACCATATGTCCGAACTTGGCCTGGTCCACCATTTCAACGAGCATCAATGGCCCGTAAATACTTGTTACCGTCTTATATTCCTTAAGCATACTACAATACTCCTGTCTTGTTTTATATCTCGTTAGGCAGTCGGGGCACCCTGCAGTTCTTGAATCTGCGAG
>CAZOPG010000052.1:0-9040 GCA_964581585.1 uncultured Planctomycetaceae bacterium
GCAGGAGTGATACGAAGCCAGCTTGGCATGCTATTTAAGTTTGAGCTTGGCTTTACAGAGTCGGTATACGGAAATTCAATTGCGATCGTGTGCCTGGGTAATTTTGTTGTTTTTATGGTTATGGGGAAAACTCATCGTTGGCATCACAACATCGGGCTTTTTATTTTGTCTCAGTTGGCCCAGGCAATTGGACTGTTAATAATAATCTGCAGCAAAAATCTCGCTTCGCTTTTTGTCGGGGTTGGACTTACTGGACTTTGTTTAGGCTATTGCTACAGTTCACATCTTTACTATGGTGTTTCGGGTGGCAGGAAAAGGTCGGCTCTTATGTCAATCCACGAGATAATTCTGTCTGGCGGATTCGCTGTCGGCTCACTCTTCAGCGGATATCTGAGCGATACATTCGATAGGTATATGCCTTACAAATTCGCGTTGACTATGGTTCTTGTTTTTGGAATAGTCGAAATATTTGTATGGTTTGCTCTGCGGCCTCAGCAGGGGAAGAGTTCTCTTTCAACTTCGCCGACGTAAAATCGTGCGTTGTTGTAAATAAAGTTCAGCACTTTGTCAAGCTGCTGGTCTGTGAAAACTTTATCGTTCGATACAAGTGTTATGCCAATTACCGCCATTCTTTTGTTGTCCTGCCTGTCTACCTCTGCGGCTGAGACATTGAATCGACTCTTCAATCTTCCGATAACGCTCTTCACAATTTTTTTTTGTCCTTGAGAGAATTTGCCGCGTCTAAATGGATATAAATTTTTGCTGAAGCGATGAACATTTCAGGGCCTTGGATGAAATTTTTTGTGCATTGTGCGGAGACGATCCTGGTCAACGTGTGTGTAAATTTGTGTGGTTGCGATATCGACGTGGCCTAACATTTCCTGGACGCTTCGCAGGTCGGCGCCGCCTGTGAGAAGATGTGTAGCAAAGCAGTGCCTTAAAGTATGAACGGTCAGATTCTTCGGCATTCCTGCCCTGACAGCGTACTTCTTGACCAGTCGCCAGATTTCTATTCTGCCCAGTGCCCGGCCGGTACGCGATAATAGTAAAGAATCTCCGCTGTGTGATTTGGCAAGGTTAGACCTTAGCTGGGTCAGGTATTGTGTTACTGCCTCGATCGATGCTTTGCTCAACGGGATTATGCGTTCCTTTTGCCCCTTGCCGAGACATCGGACGTAGCCTATCTTCAGATTCAAATCGGAGATTTTCAGGATCGCTATTTCGCTGGCACGGGCGCCGGTGGCATAGAGTAGTTCAAGCATCGCTCTGTCGCGGAGGTAGAATTGCTCATCCGGGTCAGGGGCATTTAGCAGCTTCATCACCTGTTGCCTGCTGCAAATGACCGGCAACCTCTGCCATAGTTTCGGCCCTTCGAGCAGGAGTGTGAAATCGTCTTGGGTGAGGCCTACCAGCTTGCTGTATCGCAGCAGCATTTTCAGCGCGACCAGCGAACGGTTTATCGACGCCTCGGCCTTATTGGCGACGGTCAGGCTTTTCATATAAGCATAAATGTGTTGGGGCTGAATGTCGGACAGGGTGCTTATGCTGGCCGATCTTGAATGATGGATGAAATTTTTCAGGTCTCTGCCGTAACCAAGTACGGTATTATTGGAAAGGCCGGCCTCGATGGTAAGATAGTCGAGAAATTGCTTTACCGCCGAGCCGACAGGCAGCTCAAGTAGTTTGTCAGTCAGGTTTTGTAGTTGTTTTGAAGCCATTAGTAACAATGTTCCGATAAAAAACTATTTTTTGAGACAAAAACCAATCCTGTTTCATTCAAAGTCTATCTAATATCGGCGGGGAGGGGAAGAAATCTTAAGCGAACCTCTAAAAATTCATTTTGATTGCCACTTGAGGACAAAGGGGATTGCGGATATAATCTGAATTCGAGAATATATCGGAATATAGAAGATAGAATGAAGGGAATCGCTATGGATAGGAATAAATGCTTTTGGGCGTTGATGTTTGCAGGCCTTTTCTTTCTGGCCGGTTGCGGCTCTAAGAGAGAATTTGCTGAGCCGCAGGCGTTGTGCGGCGGGGGGGTGAGTCTTGACGAGGCGATGGAGGCTGGTGAAGATGTGCTGGGCAGGCTGCGTTTCCCCATTGAAAAATATGATAGCGACGCTGCGCTGATACGGACGGGGCCTTATGAGGGTGCACACTTTTTTGAGTTCTGGCGAATGGATGATGCCAGCGCTTATGACCGTGCCCATTCCAATTTGCATAGTGTCAGGAGAATTGTGGAGCTGAACTTTGACCAGCAGGGGGGGCAATTGTGTATTCGCTGCCGGGTGGATGTGCAACAGCTGTCAATTCCGGAAGAAGAGGTGGTGGGTTCTTCGGCTGCATTTTCTCTTTTCTCGAAAAGTTCTGGGACCCGCCAAAGTCTTCGGCTTAATTCTGAGCAGCAGAAGGAGATGGCCTGGCTGGATAGAGGGCAGGATAATAAGCTTGCGGCGAAGATTATGAAAAAAATTGAAAAGAAAATCGCTCGCTCGAAAAAATAAGGAAAATGTTTATGAAGGTTTTGGTCTGTGGTGGAGCCGGCTATATCGGCAGCAATATGACGGCGATTCTTGCCGGGCAGGGACATGAGCCGATAGTTTATGATAATCTCAGCAAAGGGCACGCTGCGGCGGTGAAGGATGTGAAACTGATAGAGGCTGACCTGGCTGATTATGATACTTTGCTGAGAACACTTAAGAGGGAAAAGATTGAAGCAGTGATGCATTTTGCCGCTCTTATCGAAGTTGGCGAGTCGGTTGTTGAACCGTTGAAATATTATGAGAATAATTTTTGTAATACGCTTAATTTATTAAAGGCGATGGCAGCGGCCGGTGTGGAAAAATTTGTTTTTAGTAGTACCGCTGCTGTCTATGGAATGCCTCGGACCGTGCCGATAACAGAGGATTTGACCAAACTGCCAATCAATTCGTATGGCCAGAGCAAGTGGGCAGTTGAGCGGATGTGTCATTTTCAAACTCAAACAGGAAAGCTCAGATACGCTGCTCTGAGGTATTTTAATGCATGCGGGGCTGGCTGTAACGGCAGGCTTGGAGAAGATCATGATCCGGAATCACATCTGATACCGCTTGTTATTGCCGCGGCCATGGGTAGGCGAGAGGATATCAAAATTTTCGGCACAGATTATCCCACGCCGGACGGGTCGTGTGTTCGCGATTATATTCATATTGAGGATTTGTGCGCGGCGCATTTGCTTGCATTAAAAAAATTGGAAGATGAGGTCGAACTGACCTACAATCTTGGTAACGGCAAGGGGTATTCAGTTCGCCAGGTTATTGAAACGGTGAAAAAGGTTTCTGGCAAAGATTTTAAGGTTGTCGAAACCTACCGTCGTCCGGGAGATCCTGCTGTTTTGACGGCTGATGCGACAGGGGCGATTAACGAGCTTGGCTGGAAAATTAAATATCCAGAGCTTGAAACGATAGTTGAGACAGCGTGGCAGTGGCACAATAAATATCCCGATGGTTATATGGAATGATTTTATGAAAGAAGTTTTTGTTGGTATCGATCTTGGCGGAACAAATGTAAAAATCGGATGTTTCGATTCGCAATTAAAATTGGTGAGCAAGACGGCTGTGCCTACCAATGCGGATATGGGGCCGGGAGTGGTGGTTGACAAAATTGCTGAGACGATAGAGCAAATGCTGGCTGAGAATGGAATGTCGATAGAAGTCGTTGTCGCGATTGGAATCGGCTCGCCCGGGCCGGCAAAATATTCTGAGGGGTTGTTGATCCACTTAGTGAACCTGCCGAAATTCAAAAATGTTCCGATAAAGCAAATGTTCCAGGACAGGCTTGGTAAGGCTGTGATACTCGAAAACGACGGCAATAGTGCCTGTTATGGCGAATATGCAGGGGGGGCAGGAAAAGATGTGAAAAATATGGTTTTTCTTACGCTTGGTACTGGCATTGGAGGTGGGATTATCAGCGATGGTCAACTGCTGCATGGCAGCGGGGACAATGGCGCTGAGTTGGGGCATGTGATTATTCATAAGGGAGGGCGAAAATGTAACTGTGGGCAACTCGGCTGCGTCGAGGCTTATGCTTCAGCGGCATCAACTGCCAGAAGAGCAACCGAGGCAGTACAGGCTGGGAGCAAATCGAGCCTTAAAAAGGTGCTGGACAAAAACGGCCAGATTACCTGCAAGGATGTTTACGACCATCTAAAAACTGGTGATGAGCTTGCTAAAAGGATAACTGACGAAACTGCTGAGGCACTTGCGGTTATCTGTGTTAATATGCTGCACTGCACTGAGCCGGAAAGGATCGTTTTTGCCGGCGGGATGATAGCGGCAGGGGAGGTACTCTTGGACAGGATCAACTATTACTTCAGGCAGCACGTCTGGAAGATCAAAGATGAAAATGTGAAAATATGTTTTGCCACGCTTGGTGAAGATGCTGGGATTATCGGGGCCGCTGCGCTGGCAAGAGAATATCCACAAGGCTTCATTGTCTCCTGAACGCAAGGACAATCAGATTGGAATAATTAAGTTCGCTTTGACAACATATCGTATTCCATCTCAAAACGTAATTTGTGCTTGACTTCTTCCTCGGCTATCTCCAATAATACCTCTCGCGAGTCTTCATTACGTATTTTTGGCACTAAATCCACATAGGTTCTGAAAGAAGCCTTCTCCTTCTGCATGGCCATAAAAAGAAGTTCTTTGTAGTTCATATCCAATAGTGGGCTGGTATTTGGTGGTATAGGCGGGGAGGGCATTGGCTGGTTGTCTTCGGCAGACAGTGTTTGTCCTTTTTTAATAAGCTCCAGTTCCAGCTTTTCCTTGTGCTCAAGCTCTTCCTGTGCAAATTCCTCAAGAACTTCCCTGATTTCCATGCCATCCACACGCTCTGCCAGAGCCATGTAGAAATGATAGGCATCCACTTCACGGGAAATTGCGAACTCCAAAGCAATCTTAACGGGATTCTCTGACAGCATAACAAGCCCCATTCCATATTATCCAGTTAACTGACTTTCTATTCTACTCACCCTAACATTATTCTATCCAGCTTTGCGAATATAATCAAACAAAAAAACTTTTTTTATTATTCCCTTCTCAACACCGTACACGCTACTGCCTGACCGAATAGCAAGGGTAAAAGACCAAAATTGTTGCAAAACAGGCGGCTTTCGCTTAAAATGCGGCCCAAGGAAAAGATAGAAATGAATACAGAAATTCATAGAGAGATGAGTATCCATGGACCGCAATGGCACGCTTTACATGACGGCTATTTCGCCGACCCTGATATAGCAGAGGGTTTTATTGAGAAAGTAAAACAGGCTGTCATGGTTTGTGAGCCTGAAGTGATGGTTGACCTGGCTGGAGGAACTGGATATCTGCTTTCGGAGTTGTCCATGCATGGTTTGGGACCTGAGATAAGTTTGGTAAATATTGATTTTTCCAATAAGCAACTTGCCGGAGTAAAGGATCCAAAAATTCGCACTTTTCATAGTTCAATAGCCGATTTCAAACGTTCTGATATTTATGACACGTCGAAACGATTTCTTTATATAATGCGTTCTGCGCTTCATTATTTTGGTCGAAATGGATTAACGTCATTGCTGCAACACCTTCGCTCACAAGCGAAACAAGGAGAATTCTTCGTACATCAAACAGCATGTTTTGAGTTCGACAGGGATGCTTGCTGTCTTAATATGATTTATGAACTAATGGGAAGCGAGAAATGGTATCCTACGATAAAAGAACTTCAGGCATTGATGGAAAGTGCAGGATGGACCATAAGGTCCGTTTCAAAAGCACCGAAGCTGACATTGACCTCAGAGGAGTTGACCAAACGCTATGGTCTGGCCGAAGACAATATCGGACGAATTCGAAACGAAATAATTGACCGTTATGACCAGATAGATGACGTAGTTAGTATACGCCCGGATGGTTTCTGTGCATATTTGCACTACAAAATTTATGAGTGCGTTGCGGTTTAATGAGACAATTTTATATCAAAATGGGGGTATTAAATAAATGGTTAATAGGAGGCAACTACTTGAAACGGAAGATGTTAAAAAAAATGGAGCCAATGAGATTCGAACTCACGACCTCTTGCATGCCATGCAAGCGCTCTCCCAACTGAGCTATGGCCCCTACTGTACTGGCTATGATAATAGCTAAAAAAACAATTTTTGGCAAGCACAAATTATATCAAAAGTTTCAACTATCCCACCGTTTGTGCCTGTGAAGCCATTTTTTTGCCCAGATTTTGGCCTCGTCAGCTGAATTGACCCGTTCACAAAGCTGTTCGATATACAATTCCTGAGCCAACAGCCCGACTTGCGGCCCGGCAACGGCACCAAGCCGGATAAGCTCATAGCCGTTGAGCAATGGTTTTGGCCTTAGCTCGATTCCCGCCAGAGCTTTAAGCCGTCTGTCGATAACACCCAGGGAAGATGTACTTTTGCTGCCGGCTTTTTGGATAGCTTTTTGCAATTTTCGCAAATCGCTGAAATAAGGCTCACTCGCTACCATTTTCAACTGTGCCAGCGACATATCCGCCTTCAGCAGTTTACCTCGATTCTCCAGCAGAAATTTAAAATGCCTAATCTGGTTCCTACTCAGTTTCAATATTGCACAGGCATTAACAGCCGCAGCAGTCTCAGCTCCTGCGAAAAACCCCGCCAGTGCCAGGGGAAAATCGGTTAGTTTCGGCAACTGCTCCAGAACAGCGGCACCAGAATTCGCCAATTCTTTATCTGCCATGAGCGGAAAAATAATTTCAGCCAGCCTGCTTTTGCGCAATTGCCTGGCTCCATCAGCTCGATTAAGATTTGTCAAAATCCCTTCTAACTCCATCGCTATTCTCTCGCCGCTAATGTTGCTTATCCTGTCAGCGTTTTTGCCGATAGCCGCGGCGGTTTCGGATTCAAGCTCAAAGCCCAACTGTATCGAGAACCTAATAGCTCGCAGCATACGAAGGTAATCCTCGCCGAACCGCTCGTCAGCCTTGCCAATAGTTTGAACAATTCCTTTTTTAAGATCGGCTTGACCACCGACATAATCAATCACTTCCTTTTCAATTGGGTCGTAGAACATTCCGTTGATCGTAAAATCTCTGCGTTTAGCGTCTTCCTCATCCCCGGAAAAAACCACACTGCTCGGATGCCTGCCGTCGGTATAATTGCCCTCGGTCCTGAAGGTGGCAACTTCAACCTGTTGTTCGTCAATCAGCACAACGATAACGCCGAATTTGGCACCGACTTTAATCGTGCGTTTAAACAGTTTGACTATTTCTCTCGGCTCAGCGCTGGTAGCGACATCATAATCCTTTGCGGCTCTGCCCAGCAGCATATCACGAACGCAACCGCCTGCCAGCAAAGCTTTATAGCCATGTTTTCGCAACTGCTTGACAATTTTTATAGCTGCCTGCCTATTCGTCATTATTTTTTACTCGCAAAATCGCCACCGCCATCTTCCCCCACTGCCGACGATCTATAATCTCCAATGGCCCATAATTGTCCAGCAAAGATACTCTCTTCTCTGTCCTGACAACCGCCAGCCCATCCGGTGCCAGCTGTCCCGGCAGCAATTCCAACAACTTTGCCAATTGTGAATTTCCGCCGACATCCCTGCTCAAAACATAAGGAGGATCAACAAAAATAAGTGAATATTTCTGAGTACCAGGTTTAACCGGTGCCCCGATTTTGAAAGCGTTTGCCCGAATCACATTCGAGATCTCAACGAAGCCTGCCTTTTCAATGTTTTTATTAAGAACAGCGACAACTTTCGAGTTTTGCTCAACAAAGACAGCCTGTTCCGCTCCTCTGCTCAACGCCTCCAGCCCAAACGAGCCGGTTCCGCAGAACAAATCCGCCACTGCTTTACCCTCGATCAGGTCATATTTATAGAGCACGCTGAAGATAGATTCCTTGATCCGGTCAATAATCGGCCGAGTAGTATCATCCCTAGGCGGCAACAATTTCATCCCGCGTTTTGTTCCAGCTATTATCCGCAAAAATCTTTTCCTGACAATTTAATAGTTATTATAGCCGCCAGTTTCGTCAACCAATATTGTAACAAAATCATAGCACAGGCACCAAAAAAGATTATACTCCAGAATCTAGGCATAGTGATTGTGAGCTCCAGCTTCAACAATGACTCAAACAAAATCTCAAAGTCTTTTCCATCTACATTACCTGCAAGCCCCCACAAAACCATCAAACAGCATATTATGGCCATAACCGTCGCGGTAAATATCGCTGCCTTTTTAATGTTCCATCTGCAATCTTTTTCACTTGCTCTGATATGGCACATTTTTCTTGCTGTGTAAACTCCCGCAACTATTCCAAGAGCATAATTAAAAACAGGGATACCCATACCAAAACCGAACGCGAGTATTGAGTAAAAACCGTAAAGCACAATGAGTGCTTTATTACTCATCGTATACGCCGTCCTGACAAGTCTTTTCAAAATAATCGCTGAGACAATTATTCCAAGTCCCAATCCTGACAATGCTGAAGCCGAGACAATATTTTCACTAAAACCTAACATAGCACTTGTGAACCAGGCTCCCACAAAGCAGAATAGTATCGGAGCCGGCGCTAAAATTATTCCCAGAACCAATGATTCAAATTTATTCATACTTCCAAACCCAAATCTTTTATCATCTGCATATCTTCTTCGACTGCTCTGCCGGTTGTTGTCAGGTAATCGCCGCTTAGCAAACTTGTTGCGCCGGCATAGAACATCCAGCTTTGCATATCGCGCAGATTCAGCACTCTTCCGCCTGCGATTTTCAGATGAGCTTTCGGCAGGATAAAACGGTACATCGCGATAATTCTCAAAATATCCATCGGCTCTAGCGTTTCAACATCACCCAAAGGCGTCCCGGCAATCGGATGCAGAAAATTCATCGGCACCATATCAACGCCCAAACTGCCAAGCTCAAAAGCCATATCAACTCTGTCAGTATCCGTTTCGCCAATACCAAAAATTCCGCCGGCACAAACGCCCAACCCAGCCTCTTTGGCAGCTTTGATAGTCTCGATCCGCTGGCCGTAGTTATG
>CAZOPG010000053.1:0-9028 GCA_964581585.1 uncultured Planctomycetaceae bacterium
GTTTCAGGAAAGACGAATCCTCCGACGTATGTGTAGCTAATATCTTCAATCAGCCTTGCGTCAGAGAGTTCTACTACTCCTTCTCTGATTTCGTATTGAGTATCGGCTCCGTCGTCAACTTTTAGCCAGCCGACCTGTTCATCGCTTATGCCGTTATATCTGCTGTTTTCATAAATAAAGAAATCAGCATCGGGATTGTGTGTTACTCCTGGGTTGTAGAAAGCATCCTCTGGGCCGATAAAATACTGCATTCCCTTAATTTGATCGGCTTGGGTTGCATAAGCAGGAACATTTAGGAACGCTAAAACAAACACTCCTAATGATAAAACGAACCATCCATAACTTCGCATCTTCATCCTCCTCACTAAGGCCAAATACCGGCCACTCCTTATCTCCTTCCAAGACAGAACCCAAAGCTCCCAGCTCAACGAGTCCTATAACGTATCGCCAAAGTATAGGAGTGGCGGTGGAAAGTCAAGAAAAAAATGGTTGTCTCTCGGTTTTTTTTTGAGTCGTAATCGTCTTATTTACAAGGGATTATTGTGACAATTCGGCAAAAATAGCAAAATCGATCAAATTTACAAAGCCATTTTTGTCCAAATCAGCCAGATCGTTGTAATATTGTGGGTCTGAAATTGAGCTTAGATAGGCCTGTACCCATAATGCAAAGTCATTAATTGTTGCTGGCATGCCGTCAGCGTCGAGGTCGGCAGGAGTTATTGATTGCTCCTGGCCTCCGGGGCCGTATGCAATTTTCATTAGCGGGTCTCCAATTACGACTTCCGACCAGCTCAAGTATGGCAATGCAGTGAAAGCTGCTTCAATGAAAGTCATGTCGGCGTAGCCGTTATCGTCTTCGTCTGCGAGCAGGTTGTAGAAAAGGAATTCGGTGTCTATTGTTGCGTCTGAAAGTGGCTCGAAAGAGTGTCCGATAGCGGCACATCCCCCAATGGTTAAGAAGTCAATAATTTTTGCCTGTGCGCTTAGTGCATCTGAAAACATTGTGACACCGTTGAAACTTTCCACCGAATAGAAAACAGCACCGTATGCCAGATTGAAAAGTGCTCCGTTTTGTGGGCCTTGGTCAAGAAGATAATTTTTTCCATCATTCTCGTCGCCATTCTTGCCAAATGAGCTGAGAGCGATGGCGAGTTCTTGTGGTGCGAGGTCGTCCTGGTTCGTTCTTGTGCTTATTCTTTTGTCGCATATCACTTTCAGCTCGTCTGCAGGATACATTGTACTGAGGTTTAGGATGTCGTACATGACGTAATTTCCTGTCATCTGGTAAAATCCGCTTTCATAATCATCACGGTATTCAGCATAGAAAGTGTCCGGCGGTTGTGGAATGCCCGATTGCCAGATGATATATTCGATGTCTCGGTTAAGATTGTATATTCGGTTGTAGTTGTGGTTTGTGGTCAGTGGTGCATCATCAAGTACAACTACTGCTTCAGCAGGATTAATGCCGAAATCGGGGCTTGAAGCTCTTTTTGCTTTTTCGAGCATTTCTCGAACTGCGAAGACGGCGGATAGGCCTTGTGTTTTTGGTCCGTCAAGCCTGCATGTCAGGTATATATCTCCCGCGGAGAAGCTTCTTCCCTGGACACCTTCTCTTCTTGCAAGGTCACCTTCCATCCATGGCGGATAGTGGCTTGAGAATAATTTTCTTGGCCTGTGCCAGTCTAAGTTAAGCAGATTTGCGAGGATATCCCTGTTGAAAAGTTGAATTCCACTGTTTCGATACCCTTGGTATGGGTTCACTACTCTGTCGAAATTGCCTACTCTGGCGGTATTGTTTGGGTCGTTCTGGAATAAAATAGCTAATTCAGATTCTACTGATGCAGCGTCTATTGAGGAAACCAGACTGGAAGCGTATGCAGTGCCTCCGGCCGGTGTTATTATATTGCTGAATTCGGGAGCGGTGTCTTCTATTCTATACGGCAGGCCTGCTGTGGTTATAATAACATATGTGGAGTTGACCATGTTGTTTTCGATGAGGTGTTGTCTTGTGGGTTCTGCGATAAGTATTTCATATTCGTCCCTTGTTATAATTTCTTCGGCAGGTGTGCTGTTTGGTCCGCTGCAGTCTGGCAGATATAGTTCGGGGTATGCGGGATTCTCAGAAAGGTATAGTACTTGCGAATTTGTTATCTCTGGATAATACTGTCGATAGAGCTGCGCTATGTAAATGCTGGTTGGGCTGTTCTGGTTTACGAGTATTATAACTTCGTTTGGCTCGATGGAAGCGTTGGCGAATGTAGACAAAAAGCACAGGCACAAGCAGAACCAGACCGCAATTATACTTTTGAGATTTCCTCCTCCGAAATATCCCATAAGTCAACCTTCTCTAACACCAGTGTTTGCTGGCAAAACGAATTGACAACAAAACTCGGCTCAAGACATGAGTTTAACACGAATGGCAGTTATAAGTCAAGAGTTTAGTGTTTTATACAATTTGGAGCGGACTCAATCGTTATTTAGTACATCCCTCAAGAATAAACGCTTAATATCACACTGTAAGGCCGAAAATGAGCGTTATTTCCATTATTTTTAAAAAAGAAGCGGTTTTTACTTGCGTCTAAGCCTCTTGTCATGTTACAATTCTGGTTTCTCGTATTTCATGGAAGATACGGTACGCTTACACTCATTTGTAATCAAATCTAAGTATATCGAGGGATTGATTGAGATTGTTTTTAAGAGAGTGCCAAGTGTATATAAATATTGTTCAGGTAGCAGAAAGAGCGGCAAAGAAAAATGGGAAATATTGTTAATCTCAGAAATATTGGTATCTCAGCACACATCGACTCCGGCAAAACAACGCTGAGCGAGCGAATATTATATTATGCAGGCCGTATACATCGAGTCCAGGAAGTACACGGCAATGATGGTGGCGCAACAATGGACTTCATGGAACTCGAACGCGAGCGAGGAATCACCATTACCTCCGCTGCCACCCAGGTAACATGGAACGACAAAAGCGTCAACATTATCGATACTCCAGGCCACGTCGATTTTACAGTTGAAGTTGAAAGGTCACTAAGAGTCCTCGACGGAGCCATCATGGTTCTTTGTGCGGTTGGCGGCGTTCAGAGTCAGTCATTTACCGTTGACCAGCAGATGAAACGATACCGTGTACCACGAATCGCTTTTATAAATAAAATGGACCGCACCGGTGCCGATCCGCAGCGAGTACGTAAAGACATGACCGAAAAACTCGGTCTTAATGTGGTACCGATACAAATCAATATGGGCATAGGTGATACATTCCAGGGCGTTATCGACCTGGTAACAATGGAAGCGATATCTTTCGAAGGTGATGGCGGCGAAAAAATCGTTCGCAATCCAATACCCGCCGACTATGCCGATACCGCCGCAAAAGCGCGTAACGAAATGCTCGAAGCTCTCAGCATGTTCGACGACGAAATGATGGAGATGCTGCTGGAAGAAAAAGATGTCGAACAGAATATGATCAAACGGACAATTCGCGAAGCTACAATTAACCGTGACATTGTCCCGATGATGATGGGCTCGGCCTTTAAGAATAAAGGCGTTCAGCCCCTGATGGATGCAGTATGTGATTATCTTCCAAGCCCGCTCGACCGTCCTGCTTTTGCACGTGACCACGATAACGAAGGAACCGAAGTTCCACTTTCAAGTGACCCTGATGCAAAACTCGTGGCAATGGCGTTCAAAATCACTGATGAATCTTTTGGCCAGCTAAGTTATGTCCGTGTATATCAGGGCAAAATGATCAAGGGTCAGCAATATCGCAATGCCCGCACAAATCGTATGCAGCGTATAGGCCGAATTGTAAGAATGCACGCCAACGACCGTGAAGATATTATCGATGCAGGCCCCGGCGACATTGTCGCTCTGGTCGCTGTCGATTGTGCAAGCGGCGACACTTTCTGCGATGACGGCATTAATTATTCATTAGAAAGTATCTTCGTCGCAGACCCTGTCATCAGTCTTTCAATCACACCCGCCAGCTCTGCAGACCAGGAACGCATGGCCAAGGCACTCAACCGATTTATGAAAGAAGATCCTACTTTCCGCGTTTCAACTGACCACGAAACTGGCCAGACAGTCATAGCCGGAATGGGCGAACTGCACCTCGAAGTTTATATCGAAAGAATGCGTCGCGAGTTCAAAGCCAACGTTACCGTCGGCGTGCCAAGCGTTAGTTATCGCGAAGCGCCAACCATTGAAGCTAAATTTAATTACAAACACAAAAAACAGACCGGCGGCTCAGGCCAATTCGGTCACGTTGTCGGAAGATTGATCCCGCTCGATAAAGACGCAGAGACAAATTACGAATTTGAAGATAACATTACAAGCGGAAGAATCCCAAGTGAGTACATACCCGCAGTCAACAAGGGCTTCCAGGCCGCGATGAAGAAAGGCCCACTGGCAGGTTACGAGATCGTAGGCTGCAAAATGTGTCTCGATGACGGCTCATACCACTCCGTCGATTCAAGCGAAATGGCTTTTAAAACCGCCGCAAGAGATGCATTCATTGAAGTATTCAAAAAGGCAAGACCATGCCTGCTTGAGCCGATCATGGCTGTCGAAATCGAAATGCCCGCTGAATTCCAGGGACAAGTTATTGGCGACCTCAATTCGAGAAGAGGGATTATACTTTCAACCCAAAACCGCGACAATTACACAGTCGTCCAGGCCGAAGTGCCGCTATCAAGCATGTTTGGATATGCCACTATCATTCGTAGTATGACAAAAGGCATGGGAACTTTCTCAATGGAAATGTCACGCTACGCCAAGGTCCCGGTAAAGATCAGAGAAGAAATACTTGCCAAGCGTCGCGAACAAACTCAACAACTCGCCAAAAAATAATCCTGCATGGTTGGGTCTCAAAACTCATTCTAACTGAAATCTTTTAAATAAGGCCCGTCAATCCGAAGATTGGGGGTTCAAACCTCTTCGCCCTGGCAAATAATAACGATTTGCTTATACATCTCAATGTGGTATGATGCATTTTATCACCTTACCGTTATTTGTGTTATAGAAAAACCAGTAGGAAATATTCATGTCAGACACAATCACCGGAATACTGAAAAGTATGTCCAGCCAGCAATTTGTGGTCAGGACGTCTGATCGTTCTTATCGTAAAGGTCAACTTGAAACAATAGTATCGCCAGAATTAGCCAGACAATATACCCTTAGTGAAGGGGTCTCTGTTACTGGTCAGGTTGAGCGAAAGAACGGCAAGGCTCGGCTGATATCTATAGAAACGCTTGGCGGAATGGAGCCAAAGGCTTTCGGGAAAAGGCAGCGATTTTCCGATATGGTAGTGATCGATCCACATCAGCGGTTTGAGCTTGGACTTAGCGGTAATAAGAGTATGCGGATAATAGATTTGATAGCACCGATAGGTAAGGGTACGCGTCAACTGATAGTCTCGCCGCCTAAGGCAGGTAAGACGGTTCTTTTGGAACAGATCGCAACTGCGATACATGAATGCTCGCCCGCCAGTCGCATTATCGTGCTGTTGATAGATGAGCGGCCTGAAGAAGTAACGCAGTTTCGTAGGACAGCAAAGTGTGCTGAAGTGATCGCCAGTACGAGCGACCAAAGCGCTGATGAACATGTTGCTCTTGCCGAGTTAATGCTTAATCATGTGCAGATGGAACTGGAATGCGGGCGTGAGGTTGTGGTGTTGATCGATAGTCTTACAAGGCTTGGAAGAGCGTTTAATAACAGGGGCCATCGCCGAGGTCATCGGCGAGGCAGTACTATGAGCGGCGGACTGGAATCTGGTGCGATGGAGATACCTCGAAGACTATTTGGCCTTGCACGTACTATAGAGAACGGAGGGTCGGTGACTATCATCGCCACATGCCTGGTCAATACCGGTTCGCGAATGGACCAGCTGATATTCGAAGAGTTCAAGGGGACAGGCAACAGCGAAGTTATGCTCGATAGATCTATGGCTGAGGCGAGGATATTTCCGGCAATCGATATTCCCGCGAGCGGAACACGAAAAGAAGCCAAGCTGTACAGCCCGAAACATAACCAGAGCCTTGCTACACTTAGGCGTGTGTTGTCGAACTACGGAACTCGAGATGCAATGGGAAGTTTGTTCAAATTGCTAAATAAATATTCGGATAACCGGGCGTTTCTCGAAAGTATGTACTCAGGAAACGAGCGATGACAAAGTTACAAACTATTTACCTGCAGCTTGTAAGACAACTTCTTTTCAGGCTGGGCGAAAAGAAATACAAAAAATACGGAAAAACTTTCATCACCGCTATCAAAGATTACTGCTCTAAAAATTCACTGGATACAGACGCATACCGATAACACTACACCCTTATTTTGCGCACACCTTCTCCACCGCCTTGACCGCATCCGGAAGCCCTTGCTGAGGATATCGCTTCTGTGCCGCAGCGGCAACCAGTCCTGTAAACATCGGATTCGGCTGAATCGGCTGCGATGTCAGACATGGATGAGCCTGCGTACCCACAAAAAATCTATGCTCAGGAATTTCAAGAATCTGCATAATCGGATAATCCGGTGCCTTACCAGAAAAAACCATCCCACCCTTCTCAAGCACCTCAACATAATTAGGATCAACCTCATAACGATGCCTGAATCTCATTCTAACCGTATCCGCCCTGCCAAACAACTCCCAAGCAACAGTATCCTTCTTAAGTTCAACATCTCTTCCACCTAATCGCATATTGCCGCCCAAACCCTCAATTTTTTTCTGTTCCGGCAAAATATCTATAACAGGCTCCTTGCTGCCTGGCTCAATTTCGGTGCTATTCGCCTTTTTCAACCCACAAACATTCCGTGCATATTCAAGAACCGCCATCTGAAAACCAAGACACAGTCCGAGATAAGGCAGGTCATTTTCTCTTGCATATTTAACACAGGCGATCTTCCCCTCTGTTCCGCGAACACCAAAGCCACCAGGAACAATAATCCCATCAACGCCCTCAAGATGCTCCTGAATATTAGCATCAGTAATATGAGTGGTATCGATCCATTTAATTTCCACCTTACAACCCAGAGCAATTCCCGAATGCTCCAACGCATTTATTATCGAAGCATAACTATCACGAACGGAGGTATACTTGCCGGTAATTCCGACAGTGATCTCACGTTTTTCTTTACCAATCTTGTCTGTAAAATCGCACCATCTACTCCACTGTCCCCTTTCGAATCGCAGGTCAACCCTGTCCTCAACCCTCAGCATCCTCAGCACTTCAAAATCAAGCCCGCATTCCCGCAGCATCGCAGGTATAGTATAAATGCTCGCCGAATCATGAAGACTGATCACCCTTCCGATCGGAACATTGCTATAGACGCTAATCTTCTGCCGCGCCTTTTCATTAACCTCTCTCGAAGCTCTGCACGCGATAATATCCGGCTGAATACCGCTTTGCATAAGCTGTTTTATTCCAAGCTGAGCCGCCTTCGATTTCTGCTCACCAAGGGTCTTCGGTTCCAAAATATACGTCAACGCCACAAAACAGCAGCTGTTCGGCCCTTCCTCATAAGCCAACTCCCGCATCGCCTCAATATAAAAAGCATTTTCAAGATCGCCCACCGTACCCCCGATCTCAACAAAAACAATATCAGCATTACTTTCCATCGCAAGATTGCGAAGTCTCAGTTTCACCTCCCCGGTAACGTGCGGAATCATCTGAACATCCCTGCCAAGATAATCTCCATGCCTTTCCTTGTTCAGCACCGATTGATAAATTTGCCCGCTCGTACAAAAATTCACGCCACTAAGGTTCTGTCCTAACAATCGCTCATAAGTACCCAGATCCATATCACATTCCATACCATCGTCAAGCACAAAAACTTCGCCATGCCTGAACGGATTAAGAGTGCCCGAATCAATATTCAAATACCCCTCCAGTTTGATCGGCGCCACCTTAAGCCCTTTATCCTGCACCAGCTTAGCTAGGCATGAAGAAAATATTCCTTTGCCAAGCCCGCTCATCACGGTCCCCATCACGATAACATATTTCGTCTTACCCTTTTGATATCCCTCCGGCATCAGGGAAAACAATTCACTCTCATCCGAAACATCACTAATACTCGCCAATAAATCGTTGCTGTCCGCCATAAAATCGCTTTCCAAATTATTATTATTATTTCTTTTGTCGTTTTACAAATTCCGCATACTGCCCCGGCGTATCTATCCCGTCAGCACTATGCGCCACAAGCCCGGTCAATATAGAGTACCCATATTCAAGCACTCTCAACTGCTCCAGCTTTTCAATTTTCTCCAACTTCGTTTGCTCCAGCCCGGTTATCTTCAGCAAAAATTCTTTCCTATAAGCATAGACCCCAAGATGCCTGTAATAATCATCCAACTCTCCCACTCCGCCCGCATCTCTATCATACGGAATAACCGAACGCGAAAAATACTTCGCGTACCCGTCCTCGCCAATAACAACTTTAACAATATTCGGATCAGATATTTGCTCTTTCTTCTCAAATTTTGCTATCAGCGTGCCCATCTCAACTTTCGGATTATCGATCAGCAACCCTGCAAGCAAATCAATATTGCTCGGCTCAATTTCGGGCTCGTCCGCCTGGATATTTACTATTATATCAGCATCAATACCCCCCGCCACCTCAGCGATTCTATCGGTCCCGCTCTGATGGCTATCGCTGGTCAAAACACACACCGCCCCAAAAGATTCACATGCCACGCAAACTTTTTCACTATCCGCAGCGATTATCACCTCATCGATCAACTCCGCCAGACATGCTTGTTCGTAGGTATACTGGATTAGAAATTTGCCGGTATCAGAAGCGAGTACTTTCCCCCGGAACCGTGTAGATTCGTAACGAGCTGGTATGACAGCTATGATTTTGGGCTTCACGCCGGACTTCCCTGCAGCGAATTCAGATTAATTTTCTCAAAAACCACTGCCCGGTTATAATACGGCAATCCACCCTCATTGTCAACAAACGATTAAAAAAAATGTCACTTTATAATACTCCCCAAAAACTGGGCGCATGATTAAGGTGGATTTGTCGTCTGAGA
>CAZOPG010000054.1:0-9004 GCA_964581585.1 uncultured Planctomycetaceae bacterium
GGCAAAAATCTCGGCGTTCAATTCGGTCGGTTGTTTCTACCAAGGCGGCAAAATATTCCTGTTCGGCTTCTATTGTCTTGCCAGTGCCAGCACATTGTCCCAAAGGTCTGTTTATCTCCCAGTCAGCCATTCATTATTCTCCGAATATTATTCAAATACGAGCCATTTGTGAATATTTTCAGCGGTCTTCGGGCCAATCCCTTTTACCTTTTGTAAATCTTCGATGTTCCCGAAAGCAGGTTGTGCTTTGGCTTGCTGACGATAGTCTACGATGGTTTGGGCTTTTTTGGGCCCGATCTTCGGCAATTGCATGAGCAGTCCGGCCGAGGCGATGTTCGGATTAATTTTGCTGTCGAGAGCGAAATCGGTTTCAGCGTTGGAGGCAAGAGAGAGAAACGCGAATATCCCAGCCAGCAGAACAGCTATTACAGAGGCGGCTGCGAAACCGGCGAAGTCAGGGCTCGGGTCAGAGGTGTTAGGGTTTTTCGCAACAGCGTTGTTAGTCATCATAACGTTGTCCCGATCAGTTCTGTGTTTGTTTGAGAATATGTTTTTGTATCTTAGCAATTGTCATAAAAGCTTTTTTCGGCTTTATGTTTTTTGTTAACAGGCCGCTACCGGAAATCAAATCGCTGCTGCTGTCTGCAAAATTGGAATAACTAACGCTGTTGACGAAAGGCTTGCTCAGGGCGATCTTGAAAAACTGATCGATCCATTCCGATTGAAGGGCCTGATCCCATGGCCTGTGCCACATTCCGGTTCTATTACAATCCTGCTGGTCGGGGCCGCTGTTGTCCGGGACGCCAACTGATGTGATATGCAAAGGTTTTGGAACGTTGGTGAAATAATCCAGCAGGGCGGAAATTTGCATCATGTCCCTGAGGTGCATACCGTCGGAATCTTTGCCGAAAAGCATTTGCAATCCGAAAGCGTCAAAACTGATCCCGGCCTGTGTTATCATGTCCGCATATACGAGAGGTGGGATCGTGTCGGCGTCTTCTGCGTAATATTGGCCCCACGGTGAGACGATCTCTATCATCTTTAGGCTTCTGGAGCTAACTTCCCTGGCGGCGAGGCATGTTGTGCGTGTCATTTCAAGTATTCGGTCAAAACTGAATTTGAAATAGTTATAGGCATTCATGCCGCTGATCACCTGCCAGATGTGAACGTACTTTGAATATCTGGTAACCATTCTTGTGATGAATTCGTAAGTTGCTTCACGTATTTTTTCGAAATCCCCCTTTTCATGCATCAGCCATTTCGGCAGGAATTCAGGTGCAAAACAAATTAAGGGGCCTGCAGAAATAAGTACGCGTTTTTGACTGAAAACATCGATGCAACGACCCATTTTTGAAAAATCGTAAGCACCGTGAATTGGTTCTATCTGTGCCCAATTTACAGGAATTGTAATATGAGCGAAAAGCTCCGACACTGCCTTGAGATAGTTTTTGTCATTTATATATTCAGGATCGATTTTGCAGCCGAGACTTGAACGTGCAAAACCCCGATTTTTTCTTCGAGCCTCGAAAAGCATCTCGGCGTGGCTGGCGGCGAGTTTTTCTGAAAACTCCAGGGTTTTTTTAAGCGACTCATCCGCAAAGGCGGCGGCTTGGGGCGGGTCATTTATATTTTCAAGGGCCTGAATGAACAGGCTTTGTCCCTGTTGGGCCAATTCGGTCAGGCCATTAGCCTGGTCGAAGACAGACCAATCTTCCCGCTTGATGGTAATCTCCATAAGCTTTCCGCGAGCCAGCTCAAGGTTCAAAATGTATGGGCGTTTCCTTGGCGGCAGCCTAGTCGTGGAAAGCATCACTCTGCCAAAATTGTCAACATCCCAGAGAAGTGAAAGGCCGAGAGATTCGGTCCTTGCACTTTCACATTCAATTACCCCGTTTTTGAACGAGATGGATTTTGCCTCTTTTAACTGTATTCGGTCAAGTCCAAATGCAGAGACCCCGCACAAAGCAAACTCCTTTGCTAACTTGCCGTTGCTGTAAACTTCAAACTTCACCTGTTTATCCTCTGAAAGAGCCCTTAGAATACCATCGCTGAGATACAGAATGGAATTATAGCGATTCAGAACAGAAAAGCAATTGAAACTTTTAGATGCTATCGCAAAGATATGCACCGTCGATCGGCAGGATAATTCCGGAAATAAATCCTGCTCCCTCGGCTGCAAGGAAGATCGTTGAAGCGGCCAATTCTTCAGGTTCTCCGAATCTGTCCATCGGTGTTCGGGCCAGGACGTCTTTGCCTCGCTGTGTCGGTGTGCCGTCATCGTTGAGCAGTAATTTTCTGTTCTGGTCGGCGATGAAAAAGCCTGGGGCGATAGCGTTTACCCTGATTCCGTAGGGAGCGAATTCTTTTGCATAGGCCCTTGTCTGGTTCATGACGGCGGCCTTTGCAGCGGAGTAGGCCCATACGCCGGAAAGCGGGTTGAAGACGGCCATTGAAGCGATGTTGATGATCACGCCCTTAATTTTGTTGTCAATCCAATATTTGCCGAGGTGTTTCGTTGGCAGAACGCAGCCAGCCAGGAGGTTCAGCTTTAGAACAAAATCATAATCGTTTGCGTCCACCTCAACAAGTGGGCCTTTACCTCTGTTTCCACCAGCACCGTTGAGGAGAATGTCTACCTGTCCGAATTTTTTGGCGGAGTCGGCAAGGGCCTTTGCGATGGAGTCTTCGTCCATGAGATTGACTTCTACGCAGGCAACTCGTGAGGGATCGGAGCAGTTTTTGCCGATTGCCTCGGCCTTGGCGGCCATTGCTTCGGGGCGAATGTCCCAGAGTATTACGTTTGCGCCGGATTTTGCGAAACCTTCTGCGATCGCACCGCAGAGGGTGCCGCCGCCGCCTGTAATAATCGCGGTTTTTCCTTTTAAACTGAACTGACTTTCAAGATACGACATTTTTTCACTCCTGTTGCTGTCAATTATATTACATAATCACTTTACACGGATATTAACCTGCGAGAGCAAAGCCCAATATATCGAAGCGTTGACCACGCCACTTGCAGGCAGAATTGGTATATCATAACCCTTCACTATAACACAGCCGTCAGCTAAAGGCCAGAAAGGATTCAGATATATGATGTTATCAGCCGGCTCAGCAGGTTTTGTACTTTTGACTGAGATATAAGCAAGTTTGAACCCTTTCTTTTTTGCCTGTGCTACTAGTTTTTCTGGAGCGTCCTGATAACCGCAAACGAGAACAAAATTTAGGTTTGCAGGTGAATTCGGAAGCGGTTTATTATCCCAATTGCCTTGTATGGTAATTAGCTGGGGTGCACGGGAGTCCTGAAAATGGCCTGGGAACAGATGGCCTATAGTAAGCAATTTTGCGTTCTCAGTGGCTTTTGTCGATTGCCACCAGTCTGACACAGCGGCAAGGGTGCCCATATTAGTTCGTCGAAAAGAATTCAGCGACTTTCTTATCGCATCCAAATACGCATTTCCAATTTGGCCCGACAGAACTGGTTCAATAACCATATCATCATGAAAGGTTTTCCCTTTGTATTTTTCGGCACGTTCCTTGCCGCCTGGCAGGCCATAGCTTTGATAAAGGATTGGCATCTTGCCGAGCCTGGTACATGCCGAGACCAATTCGCCTGTCCAGACCCATAGGTTAACAACATTCATTACAGTATCGGTAGGACACAATAATTTTTCTCCTCCATTGGGCCGGACTGCCAAGCCCGGTAACTGGCAATTGTCTATCAAAACATTCGGCAGGTCTTTTTGTTCGGAAGGTAAAGATTTTGAACCAAACGCTACAACATAGGCGCCTTTGGATTTCCAGTCTAGAATCTTTTTACAAGTATTATCGCTTAACTTATCCTGAATACCTATCAGAACAATATCGCCTTGAGCAGGTGTGTCCTCTGAAAGCCATTTTAAGCACATCATGCCGCCTGCACGGTTTATTGCCTCAACCCGAAAGCCGGCCTGACCCTTAGCGGCGTAAAGATTGCCACCTGCGACTAACCTTGTAGCGACCTCCTGAGCGGAAGCAACTATTGCAGGCATTTGTGATCGCGAATTGGCCAGGCCCCGATCAATCAAATCCAGGTACTGTTCTGCAGGTGGTTGCGAAGAGGTGAAATTCGAACAGCCCGCTATAAAGCATAGCAAAAAAAATAAATTCCGTTTTAACATACGCCTTAATCCTAACAAACTTCCAGGCTTTTGCAATGGTTTATCACTAGGAATTTCAGTTGCAACTTATTTTAGATTTTGTTCGATCGCCTCAAACAAATCATAGGAGACATCGAAGCCTAACTGCTGTGCAATTTCGGCGTGTTCTAAAGCCAACTCATATTCGCCGAGATTATAGCAGGATATTGCCAGATTATTGTGAGCTTCCGGGTATTCATAGCGAAGTTCTATCGCAGCTAAATATTCAAATTTAGCCTGCTGGTGCAATTCACTGCTTGAATAGGCAAGGGCCAGATTGTAATGCAAATCGGTGTTTTGTGAATCTCTGCTGATTGCTTGTTCGTACTGCGCAATAGCTTCGTTGTACATTTTTCTTTTCATATACGCATTGCCAAGATTCTGCCGGGCGGCGAGCATAGTTGGGTCCACCTCAATTGTTTGCAGATAAGCGTCAATTTCATTGTCCTCCCAGCCGAGTTTGTTATACGCCAGAGCCATGCCTAGATATGCGCTGGCGTTGTTGGGTTCATAGTATATCGTGGTTTGAAACTGCATCACCGCTTCGTGAAACATCTCGCTTTCAAAATAGGCGAATGCCAGGCCGTAATTGGCTCTGGGTGAGGAAGAGTCCACGGCCAATGCCCTCTTGTACTGTTCGATAGCTGATTCGAAATCTTTCTTTTCCTGATAGATATTGCCAAGGTTTATATAAGTCTCGGGTGCGTCGGGTGCTATGGAGATGGCGATCCTGGCATGAGAAATTGCGTTTGCAAAAAGGCCCTTAGCAAGGTAAGCCTGTGAGAGGGGCTTGTGAGCGTCAGTAAAATTGGGATCCATTTTTAGTGATGTCTGGTAGTGAGCGATGGCGTCGTCGCCACGGTCGATTCGCTGATAGGCATTACCGAGATTGTAGTGGGTCTTGGCGTCGTCAGAGTTAATTTGCAAGGCTTTGTTGTATTCGCTGATGGCGGATTTGACTTGATCTTTTTTCAGATAGATATTGCCAAGGTTGGTGTGGGCCTCGGCGAGAGTTGGGTTTATTTCGACTGCCTTTTGCTGATAATTCATGGCGGTGTCGGTTTTGTCAAGAGTAACGTAAATGTTGGCGAGATTATTAAAAAAACAGCCCAGGGTCTGTTTGTTCGTGAGATTCTTCATGTATAGGCTGTCGCTGTCATTGGCGGGGGGGGTGAATTTGTTTAGGTAGTATTCGTCGGCGGGGCTGACGCCGTTTTGCGTGGTCTCTATGTTGAAATGGATTCGGCCATCATCGTATCTCACGAAAAAATGGCCTGGCACTACTACGCCATGAAGCGGCAGGCCGAGACGTTCGGTGATCGAAAGATAAAGGACCGAAAGGCTGAGACAGTAGCCGCGTCTTTCGGTAAGGACGGAGTGCAAGAATAGGTCCTCGGGATTGTCGGCCGTGGCGACAGATGTAAAACCCAGATCGTCGAACAAGTATTCATTTATTAGGGGAATCGCTTTGTGATTTAGGGGGATTTTTTTTTCGGTGATGCGGTCGTGAATCTCCCAGACCATGTCGTCAATCTTTTGACGAAAACGATTTCTGTTGACGCTGCTGTCCCATTCATCGGAAAGCAGCAGGACGGCAGTTGCCAAATCTATCTGGTCGTCTTCCAGACGCAGGACCTTTTCTATCGAACGCGCATACAGGCCGTCGATGTCTTCGTTGGCCAAATCTTCAGCAAATAAAGCGGCCGAGGTTGCCAATGCCAATAGTAAAAATATGTATATGAAAAATCTGTTCATACGTTTAATCGTTCCAATATCTCATTAGCAGCCAGACCCGAAACGCAAATATGTTTTATTGGGCTGCTGGGGCCGGCGGTTATTGTAACTGCTTGTTTGTTTATGCCTAACTTTTTCGCTAAAAATTTAATTACGCTCTGATTGGCCTTTCCCTTTTCCGGCGCGGCGGTAACGCGAATTTTTAGCATTCCGTCCAGAACCCCGACGATTACTGTCCTGCTGCTGGCGGGGACAACCTTAGCTTTGAAATAACAATCCGTGTCGATCCGTTGTATTTGTAAAGTATTCATATTTAGCCCCCAATAATCTGTCAAGGGGTCGCGCCAGCTTTGGGTTATTGGCCCATGTCGTATTCTCTGATATTCTTTCCGACGGCAAATTGAACGTACCTTTCAATCTGCTCGGCAAGCTCAGATATGGCGGCGATCTGGAAGTCCTCATAATGGCCCGGCACAAACTCGCCGTTAAGAGCTTTTTTGAAGATTTTTACCCTGATAATCGGCACATTGTTCTGGATTCCGCTGAAATCGGTGTTTGGATGCTCCGTTAGCTCGACTCGCCAGTCTTCACTGATGAAGACAAGGCAGGTGCCGGTAAAAACCGCGGTCGGAAAATATTCGTATAATGCCTTAACTATGTTCATTCCAACAGGGTACCAAATTCGACCTGAAAAATCAAGTAAAAGAAATGGCTTAAAGTGGATGAATTTTTGATTTTGAATTCTTAATTTTTGATTGTGGTGTCGCTTCGCGGGGTTGTTTCAATAGACCCTTCGGCTGGGCTCGGGGCGACAACCCCGCCATGGTGATGGCGGGGCTAAACGGCGTTGTGGGTGGTTGCTTTTGTCGTAAAGTAACCCCCAGAATAAATCTGGGGGCTAATGGATTGTTGTTGTAAGAACGGTCGAGATTGCCACAGTTGCTTCGCTAATTCGCAATGACAATCGGCGGATGTTTTAGACTTTTACTTAGCGGTCAGTTTGATACAGGCCTTTTTTGGGAATTTATTTCAGGTCTTTGGGAAACATTTTGATTGGGGTCAGATATTTGACTTTCACTCTCAAGTTCTTGCGTAACCTGATCCCATAATGGCTCTTTCCAATATCTCAAACGTATTATAGAATTTACACAACTTTCAAAAATTAATACGCCATACTCTTTTGTACTGCCAAAGCTGCAGATTGTCTTGCTGGATTTGGATACAGTTTCAGTTGGAGGCCCCAATATCATGTAAGCTTCATCTTTTTTTATATTGAGCCGAAGAGCTTTCCATTTAATAGGCATTTGCCACTTATTTGCAGGCTTATTTTTCCGTTCTTCAGGTTTTTCTGGATTTAACAAACTCAATAAATTATTCTCCTCTGGCAGTTTCCAATCAGAAACAATATAATGCGGTTCTCTCGGAGATAAACCCTTAACTAAATTATCGATTTTTGTAGAAAGGTTCCAGTCAAGCTCTTCAAGCCTCATTCCATGTCTTCTGTATTCCCCTGCAGTTGATTTCTCAATCCCTTGAATTCTGCTGGAGTGTTTTCGATCTTCTCGACTTTTTGCTGTGGCATATCCTTGGTCAAGCTGTGAAATTTTAGATAGTTTTTTGTCATGACGACGTTCTTCTTTTGCAGTTTCCTTAGTTTTTTGTGAAATATTATTATTATGTGCAGTGTTTTCGGCCTCAACACTCCTTTCGTAAACCTCTTTGTTTCTTTTAATAATTGTTTCTACACTTATGGTTGCGAAACGGACATAACCGCTCTGAGAATCTATACATTCATAATTTCCGTCATTACCTTTATTGAACGTTGGTATTGCCTGATAATACCATATGCTGTTATCTGAAGCCGCTTGAACACATTTGGGCCTTCCAAGAATACGCCTAACCTCTTCTTCACGCAATCCGAGCTCAAGGCGTTGCCATTTTTTTCGCATTAGCAAGGCTTTTTTATAGTTAGGGCCCTGCATAGCTGCCTGCAAAGCATCATCAAACTTATCAGCGGCTTGTTTCCAAAACTGCTGGGCTAAGTCAAAATTATTTTCTGAAAAATACTCTTCCGCAGATAGGCATATCTTTTCAGCTTCCCGCCAAATCTCAGCAGCCTCAACAGGGGCATTAATCTTTCGTGCTAAATCTGCCATCTGGTCACATTTTAATTTTAACGCAAGGGTCTCTTTTCGGTTAAATCTTATTTCTTCGGCAGTCTTTGATGCTGCCAGGCAATCTTCGATAGCCAAACGCCATTGTTTTTCGGCAGATTCAAATTCCCTCTGACCAAACAATTTTTCAGCAGCTTCTGCTTTGTTTTTTGCACTTTCTATAATATCTTTTGCCTCGATATCTGCCTGGCCTTCAAAGGCTTGACCAAGTATTTTTTGGAATTCTTTTTTAGCACGCACAGCTTTTTCAGACAAAATCCGCTGTTCTTCCAGTTCTAATTTTTGCCTTGCCAGCTCTTTTTTCCATTGTTGTTCCAACTGGTCGTATTTCTTGATTTGCTCTTCTATTTCAAAACGGTCTTCCACTGCCCTTGCGGCAATCTGCAGATAATATTTAGCTTTTTGATAATCCTTTAATCCCGCCGAATGTCGGGCTTTGTCTATCAATTCATCAATTGCTAATTGAAGCTTTTTATTAACTTGTGCTTTTTTACCAGCAAGAAACCATCCACACTTTGTTATCTCTTGTCTGGCATTGTAAAGCTTCCCTGAAGTGATAAATTCTTCAGCTTTTGTGAGATGTCTATTATTGCTCCACCATGCCCCTGAAGCAATAGAACCGCAGATAATAGCTATTGCCAGAAAAACTAAAGAGCTAAGACGAACTATTTCCATTCTCTTGACACGTTTGTTATATTCTTCGGATCTCTCGGAACTGGTTTTTTTTAATGAGTGCTCTAATTCTGTACGGCTGGGATCGAGTTGTAAAACCTGGCGAAGTTTCTTTTGTGCCGTATCTTCATCGCCGGCTCTAAGATGCATAATCGCTTCGTCTTGCAACTTTTGAATTTTATCATCTTTATATTGTTGAGTCCACTCTAAAAAGGTCACATGCGAGAGGTTAAAATAGTTGAGGTTTTG
>CAZOPG010000055.1:0-8821 GCA_964581585.1 uncultured Planctomycetaceae bacterium
GCCTGCGCGAAAGTGTGCCGGACGATAAAATAATTACCATCGCAATGATTAAGGGTCACAAAGAATTGCCAAGTGATGCGTTATGTGTCGGCAATTGTACCCGTTGCCATAAGCAGGGCAGGAAGTTTGTGGCCGGATGTCCGCCGGTAGCAAGCGAGATACTGAATGAATATTTTTCGGCTAAAAAAAAGAAGATTTAAGTAGGAGTATAAATTGAAAATTTTCAAAATGAAGATTCATACCCAGATTTTTATAGCACTCATTTTAGGTGTATCTGCCGGCATCCTGTTCGGTGAACAGACCAGATATATTAAAATAGTCGGTGATATCTTCATTCGTCTGCTGCGGATGGTCATCGTGCCGTTGGTTATGGCTTCAATGATTGCCGGCGTTGTTAGTATTGGAAATGTTCGCAAACTCGGCAGAATTGGCTTGAGAACCATTATCTATTATATGGTTACTACGCTGCTGGCTGTGGCAGTCGGGCTTGTTCTGGTGAACCTGACCCAGCCCGGAGTTGGGGTCAGTATCGAAGGTGCTCAGGCTGTCGATCTGTCAGATAGAGGAACACTGACATTAGGTTCACTCATTACTGACATGGTGCCGAAAAATATTTTCCAGGCGACAGCGCAGGGAAAAATGCTTTCAATAATCTTTTTTTCGCTGTTGCTGGGTGTTGGACTGAGCAGTGTTGGCGATAAGGGCCGGCCGGTAGCTGCGTTTTTTGAGGCGCTTAATGTTGTTATGCTGAAAATTACCGATTGGGTTATGCGATTAGCTCCGTTTGGAATTTTTGCACTGATGGCGGTTCTAATCGGCAAAAACGGAATCGGCATTGTAGGATCACTGGGTAAATATATATTCACCGTAATTGGCGGGCTGGCGATTCATGCATGTATAACGATACCATTGCTGTTGTGGATTTTTGGTCGATATTCGCCGTTGAAGTTTTTCTCAAATATGTTCTCAGCTGTTGGTACGGCTTTCAGTACCGCCAGCAGTGCCGCGACTTTGCCGATAACAATGGATTGTCTGGAAAGAAATGTCGGGGTATCCAATAAAGTAACCAGCTTTGTTCTGCCGCTGGGAGCCACCATAAATATGGACGGCACAGCATTGTACGAGGCGGTGGCGGCAATGTTTATAGCCCAGGCCTATGGCATCAACCTTGGGCCGGGACAGCAGATCATCATAATGCTAACCGCAACTTTGGCATCGATAGGAGCCGCGGCAATACCTGGAGCTGGACTGGTAACAATGGTGATAGTGCTTAAGGCTGTTGGGCTGCCAATTGAGGGGATAGGAATGATCCTGGCAGTCGACAGGATATTGGATATGTGCAGAACATCGGTAAACGTTTGGGGCGATTCCTGCGGAGCGGCGATCATTGCCCGGATGGAAGGCGAAGAGTTAACTAATAATTAATAGGAAACAGATAATGTCGAAATCTCGTTATGAAACAGGTGGAAATTGGTACAAAGGCAATACTCATATTCACAGTACTGTCTCAGATGGCGGCAAAAATTTCGCTGAACTTGCGGAAATTTATTCGGAGCTGAGCTATGATTTTCTTTATCATGCTGACCACTGGGCCGCTTCAAGCACTGAAACCGACACCAACGAATATCCATTGTTGTGGCTGGATGGAATTGAAATTGATGGGAGTGATTCCAATGACTCTTACTATCATATTGTCTGTCTCGGCAAGTTTACGGGAATCAACCGGGAAATGGGTCTGGATGAGGCAATAAAACAAACGCGTGCCCAAGGAGGACTGATAATTCTCGCTCATCCATTCTGGACGGGTAATTCCATTGAAGATGCTTTTTCCTGGGACTTTGATGGGGTGGAAATATATAATCACGTTACTCACTGGCTCAACGGCAAAAGTGACAGTCTTGTATTCTGGAATATGATGCTGGGGAAAAATCCAAATATCCTCGGTTTCTCTGTCGATGATGCGCACATCAGGCCTGAACATCCCGGTTATAACGGCGGATGGATAATGGTAAACTGTAAAGAACTTAACTCTGAATCAATTACCGAGGCCATCAGAGCGGGAAATTTTTACTCAAGTTGCGGGCCGGAATTCCACGAAATTAAATGCAGCGGAAATACTGTTACAATAAAAACCTCATCTATACAGTTTGCCCGCTTGGTTGGCCCAGCTTATCAAGGCTTCAGGGCTGGTTCTTTCGAGGGATCCTCAATTACCGAAGCAGCCTTTGAAATTCCCGATAGCTGGGAATATGCTTATCTTGAAATTGAGGACAAAAACGGAAAACGTGCCTGGACAAACCCACTTTTTGTGGCCGAATAAAGGAGTATTGTAATTTATGAATTCTAAAGAAAGATTAAACACGGTTTTGAATGGACAACTGCCGGACAGGGTTCCTGTCTCAACGTATGAACTTGCAGGCTATAATACTGAATCTTTTGAGAATAAAGATGCAAGTTATTCAAAGCTGATGGATCACATTCGCAAAAACAGCGACTGTATTGCGATGTGGGATCTTAAAGGGGATCCCCATATTTTTGAAACATCCTATCCTGTGCAAATTAACTCGCAGCAGAGCCGAGAAGGTGATGCGGCAATTACTAAAAAGATTGTTCATACCCCAAAGGGCCAACTCCAGCAAACAGCCAAAGTCATCGATAACATCAACACGGTCTGGCAAACAGAACATTGGTGCAAAACTTCCGAAGATGTTGATAAAGCTCTATCGGTTCCCTATGTGCCGATTCAATGGGATGGGGCAGATTTTGAACGGATTGAGAATGAAGTTGGCGATAAAGGCATAATAATGGCATCGCTTGCCGATCCTTTATGCGTTGCCGCGGAACTAATGGATTTCGGCGGTTATACTGTGTGGGCATTAACTGAGACGGACCACTTTGTGAAAACTCTCGATATACTTCACGAGAGAATAATGGAAAATCTTCGGCGGATGCTCGACGTCTGCGTGGTGGACTTGTATCGGATATGCGGAGCAGAATATGCGACGCCGCCTTACCTGCCGCCGAGGCTTTTTGAAAAATTCGTAGTGCCTTATGTAACAGATATGACCGAACTGATTCACAGCAAAGGTGCAAAGGTAAGGCTCCACAGTCACGGCAAAATCGCCAGGGTTCTTGATATGATCACAGCTACCGGCGTCGATGCTATCGACCCCTGCGAAGGGCCCCCGGATGGTGATATCGAACTTTCAGATGTGAAAAAACAAATAGGCGGTACGATATGTATTTTTGGTAATATTCAGCTTAAACTGCTGGAGGGCGGCTCAGCGGACGATATTATTACCGAGGTAAAGAAGTGCATGGACGCTGCCAAAGCTGGCGGCAAATTTGTCATAATGCCAACCGCCGCACCGATTAACATTCCTCTGTCAAAAAGAACAGAGGAAAACTATATCACATTTATTGATGCTGCGTTAAAGTACGGCCAGTACTGAACATACGTTTGCACTCCTGGATGAATAATTATCATAAGAACTTACAGTGGTGATGGTTATAAAAAGCCTAAATTTGACTTGTTTTTGCTAAAGATATACAATATGCGACAAACCGACCATTTTAAAATATTAGCAATAGCCTGTAAGGAGTAGTATGATTTTTTGTCAATCTAAATGGAAACGAGTGCTGGCATTAAGATGCAGTGAAACTAATTGTTTTAAACTCAGAATAATTATTTGGTTTTTTATTGTGGGTTTTTGTGGGACTAATACTATCAATTGTTTTGCGAAGATTGAGGTTGAAACAAATGAAAGTTTCATTCCCAAAGACAAGTTACTAAGTTACGATGACAATATTGAGCCATTTAGTTTCGCTGTCATTTCTGATCCTCATTCCTCAGAAGTTATCAGAAAAGGCTATGAAAAATTCGGCACTGCCAGGGAAAAATTCAAACTATGTCTTGATCAGATCAACAAGATAAAAGAACCTCATAGTCCTGAATTTATCTTAATAACAGGCGATATTCACCTTTGGGCAATTAAGGATATTATTAAGGATGTTAAATTACCCATACATGTTGTTGCTGGCAATCACGAAAATAAAGTGAACAAAAAAGAATTACGAGATTTTTTTCCAAATGATTTCAAGAGAAATGGCAAAGAATTTGATTACTATTCTTTTCTGCATAATAAGGTTCGATTTATTGGTATATGTGATGCAGTATCCGCTGACCATGTTGGCCATCTAAGTTCCGAAACAATTCAGCCATTTGGCCAATCCGAATGGCTGGAAGTTGAGTTAAAAAAAGAGGAAAAAATCAAGGTAATATTTGGGCATATCCCGCCGGAGCCAAATGGTGAAGATAAAAACATGTGGCTATCAAGAAATGATTCATTGTTTTTCAATGATTTGATCAAACGAACTAAGCCTTCTATGATGTTTTTTGGACATCAGCATAAGCCAAAAAAATTGACAGTGTCTGGCTGCGATTTGTATATCGTTCGTTCTTCGTCATGGAACGCACATGACATGCCAATAGGTTTCATATTTGTATCCTTCCAGAAAGATGGTGTCCTTATAAAAGATGTTATCTTTAACTGAAATCACTTTATACTGTAAAAAATACAGCTTTGCGGGCCATAAAACCAAACGCCGAAATAGATTGTAAAATCACAAGAATCGTGAATCTATAAGGTTCTTAAAATCAAAGACTTAAAAAATTCTCAGAAGATGGTGAACGTTTTGAACAGCCTCACAGCCAGCCGGTACCTTTGGCGATAAGCCCGCTATATTTAACAAAATTCGGCCATGAAACATCGCTTGGCACGCCGTGATCGCAGCCCGGCAGAAAACCTCCATCCTTGATGACAGGTTCGATGCGTTTGTATTCGTTTTCGAGTTCCTCACCGCCGGCAGCTATACAGCGTTTGTCAAAGCCGCAACAGAAAGCCATTTTTTTGCCGAACTTTTTCCGCATCTCGACAATGTCATTTCCGGCGGCAACTTCGATTGGGTCGCAGTAATTTATCCCTGCTTCAATCCACAAAGGTATAAGCTCACCAATGAACCCGTCAGAATCCATCCCATAGGTAGGCACTCCGGCCTTGCGAAGAATATCTCCCCAGCGTTTCCACACCGGAAGAAGAAATTGTTTTGCCATGGCAGGCGAAATCATCGAAAAACTTTTATATGCCATATCTTCACTTAGATGTATCCCGTCCGGGATAAAGTGCTGAAATGTATTTTCCATAAGGCCGGCCACATAATCGCTCCAGAAAGTTATCATGTCCTGAATAAAATCAGGATCGTCGTGAAGCATCATACAAAGGTTTTCGAATCCAAGCCATTCCCGCAACTGCCAGAACGGTCCGGAAAAACCTACGACCATAAATTCATTTCTGTCGGCCAGTTTGGCGGCAAGTTCTTTGGGCTTGGCAGGCAGACGCGAAGTATCATCGGGGTTATAGCGAGTTTTTATCTCTTCCCAGTCATCACGGTTTTCTACCGGACATTTAATCCATCGCCGAGTAACAAAATCCGTAGCGTTGCGTAAATGTTCAAGAGTGAATTCGTTGCTGATTTCACAGATATTACCCTTCCAGTCCTGAACTATCTGGCTTCGCTCTTTGCGTTCAATAATCTTCTCTTCAAACTCGGGAATCATTCTCTCATTGACTGCAAAGCTGGCCTCGTATCTGGTCAGTTCCTCTTTGCCGCCAGCTTGTCTGTAGGCGTATTCTGTTATGCTCTGGGCATCATCGATTTCTGCCGGGAGCCCCTCCTTATGCCAGCGTGCTCTGGTTGACTCTCTACCCGCACCGGGAGAAAGCGGGATTCTGTCTGGCTTGCCAAATAACAATGTCTCGATATGTTGCTGTCTTGAATTCATAATCACTCCTGAAAAATATATGGATTTTCCAATTCATTTTGTATATTATATTACTTGGTTAAATTACGCAATATAGAATATTTGGCTTTTTATATGGATTTTTTGACTATAAATAGTGTCCCAATTGTGGACGAGACAAAATTTCGCACCCCTCTGCATCTCGAACAGCAGGTGGGCCTGTGGGTTGACCGTATGGGTTATACTAGAGAAAACCAGTATTCGGCCACAAGATTAAGGAAACTTGGGCAGTATGCTGTCGTTTCAATCGAGGCCGGTACAGGCTATTTTCTGAGCGGGACGACAGGGCAGGTAAAGGTTGCTTCCGGTGATGTTATAGTTTTGTTTCCCGACGAGCCAAATACCTATTGGCCTCAAAAGCGGTGGAATGAGAAATTTATTGTTTTTAACGGCCCCGATGCCGGCAAACTTGAAAAACTTGGATTTCTCAGCAGAGAAAACATGATAATTAAAGGTAGTTACAGAGTTGTCTCGGCGACCTTTGAGTTGCTCAGCAAAATTATCAACAAGGAAGATACTGCATCCATTCTTGAACGCAGAAACATCATATCAAATATGATATTGCAATTGTTTAAACTTACGAAAAATAATCAGCAGATGAATTCTGGCAATGAGCTAATGGAACGAGTGGTTGAGTTTTTGAGAAAAAATTATGATAAAGAGTTTTCTGTCCCAGCTCTTGCTGAAATGTTCAACTTAAGCGATTCCCATTTTAGAAGGCTTTTTAAAAAACATACGGGAAGAAGTCCACGGCAATTTATCACAAGTCTAAGGATGTCAACAGCAAAAGAATTACTTATTCAAAACAAGGCTGTAAAGGAAGTTGCACGCGAGGTCGGATATAAAGACATTTTTTACTTTATGCGGGTGTTCAAGGAAACAACAGGTTCCTCTGCCGGCGAATTCAAATCTACCTGATATTAGCTGCCTTTAGTTTTACGTACCGACAATACGCCGGATATTACCGTTGCAGCAATCGTAAGTATAAATGTTATAGAGGTAAACCAGTAACCCCACATAGCGGTTTGTACGTGTGCCATTTTGACCATAACCGTGCCTATCGCAAATGCCTGTAAAGCCATCTTAAGCTTTCCTGAAGCGGTAGCAGCAAAGTTGATTCCCTTTGCCTCAGCCCAGTGCCGCAGGACAGTAACGAACATCTCACGCGCGGCTATTATCCCAGCGAATGACCAATGGATCATTGTCAGCGTTTTTGGCCCGAAAGAAAAAAGCTTTGGCTCACCGATAATCGCAAAACAAATGAAAGCCCCGCAGACAAGAATTTTATCGGCAAGCGGGTCCACCATTCTGCCGAATTTGCTGGTTACGTCGTATTTTCTGGCGATCTTGCCGTCAGCGATATCCGTCAGGCCGGCCACAACAAAAATCACAAAAGCCGTGTCAATAAACAGCCATCCTGTCTGGTCGTTCATAGAAAGAATCATCGCCAGAAAAACCAGTGTCATAACCAGCCGGATAAGCGTCAATATATTGGGTAGATGTTTTATTATTTTTTTCACGTTGCTAATTCAAACCTAAATTCTGTACAAAATCAAGTCTGTTCTGAAATTAAATCGTAGTTTTCTGTATCCACAACTTTGACGTTGACAAATTCTCCTGTAGAGGCGGTGCAGTCGGTGATAAAGCAGAGGCTGTCGATGTGCGGAGCCTGAGCATAGGAGCGAGCCTGTGCGGGCCCTTGCCCGTCATTTTCATCTACCAGGCAGAGCAATTCGCTGCCGATTTTCTCGCGATTTTTGGCAAAGGCAATATCCTGCTGCGTCAGCATCAGCGTTTCCATACGCTGTTCTTTCACATCTTTGGAGATTTGCCCGTCCATCTGTGCGGACACTGTTCCCTCTTCTCGGTAATATGTAAAGCAGCCCAGAGCATCGAATTTGGCCCATGTTACAAATTCGATCAATTCATCAAACTGCCTGTCTGTCTCGCCGGGGAACCCTACAATGACAGTTGTCCGAAGTGCTGCGTCGGGCATCACAGCGTGCAATTTTTCGATCCGCTCAACAATATTTTCCTTTGTCTCAGTTCGCCGCATGTTTCCGAGGATTTGATTGTTGATGTGCTGAATTGGCATGTCAATATAGTTAACTATTTTTTCACTTTTTCCAATTGTATCAATAAGTGCGTCATTGATACCGCTCGGATAAAGATACATCAGGCGAATCCATTTCAATTTCTCGATTTGCTCAAGCTCGGCCAGGAGACTCACCAATCCGTCTTTCATTTTCAAATCTCTGCCGTAGAAACTGCTGTCCTGAGCAATGATCGAAAGTTCGACAGCTCCATTTTCGACCAGCTCTTCAGCTTCGCCGATAACCATATCCATGGGTTTGCTTCGAAATGCTCCCTTGATCGAGGGGATTGTGCAGAAGGAACATTTTCGATTGCATCCTTCACTGATTCGCATATAGGCCCAGTGTACCGGCCCGGTCAGAACTCTGCCGCGATCGTCCTGGATTAGGGGGGCAGTTTTTCTTTCTGAAAGGTAAAGATTGGCTTTGTTGCTGTTCATTGTCTCTAAAATTATCTGGGCGATTCTATCACGCTGGGCAAGGCCTACAACGGCGTCAATGCCTTTGACCTCTTCTGTCAACTTTTCTCCCATACGTTCAGATAAACATCCAGCTACAATAACCTTTTTTACGCCACCTTTCTTTTTGTTGGTAACGGCCTGATTTATCGCCTCAATGGCTTCGGCTTTGGCCGGGGCGATAAAGCCACAGGTGTTGATCACAACGACATCAGCGTTGTCAATATCGCCGGAAATTACAAGCCCGGACTCAGCAATAATGCCGAGCATTTTCTCTGTGTCAACAAGGTTCTTGGGGCAGCCTAGTGCCACAAATCCAACTGTTATAGGATTTCTATGTCTTCTTTTTGCGGACAAAATTATCTCCATTTATGCTGAGTAAGCAATACAAATAACATAAAAACGCCTTT
>CAZOPG010000056.1:0-8791 GCA_964581585.1 uncultured Planctomycetaceae bacterium
TTTTTAAGAAAACTGGAAGAATTACATCATCAATTGGGTATTGAGTGACGGCTTTGTCTATAGACGGAGTTTTTGCACATTTCCAATGCCAAAGCCACCTCTTGGTAATATCAGCATAATTACTGTTTTTATATAGACTTAGAAATGGAGATATGGTATAATAAATAGCTTAAGTCAGAGAGATGTTCGCACGGGATGCGGGGCCGAAAAATAAGGGAGTTTTAGTTTAGAAGGGAGAAAATTATGAAAACGAATTTTTTATTAACAATTGGGATTTTATTTACGATTGCAGCCTGTGTCGGTGCAACGATTGTAGATGTCAGCGTAGCAACAGACAAACCAACGTATTCGCTTGGTGAGATTGTCATAGTGTCTGTTACTGCGTACAATCCCAGTTCAGAATCAGTTACGCTGGATTTTGGGAGTGCCTTGCAGGCGTCGTATCTAATAGATGGCGTTTTTGATTGGACTGAAGGCAAGGTTTTCGCACATGTGCTTACACAACTAACAATTGACCCATACGATTCGTATACATGGATTCTCTGGCATGGAGATAAGGAAATGAATTTATGGCCGTTGGGTATTGGAACGCATAACGTAAGAGGTGAAGTTGTGGAATATGGATTAAGCAGCACTATAGAATTCGAGGTAATCCCAGAGCCGACTACCGTTTTACTCATGGCTATGGGAGTGCTTGGAATACGAACAAAAAAAACTAAATAGGGATATAAACTGATTTAGAAAGGGAAAATTATGAAAAGGGGATTTATGGAGAAGGAGAAAACAAGAGTATATGTTTTTTTGGCGATCCATATTGTTTTTTTGGGAAATGTCGGATTCTCTGGTGTCGTGCCAATTTCCATCGAATATACAGGGCAGGTAGATTCATATTTTAGAACTGCTGGTGTTGTATATAGCCTCAGCGGCACAACAGAGAGTGGAACAGTACAAGAATACAATTCGCTTGCACCGTATGCAGGCGGCACGGTAATAAACAGGTCCCTCAATTCAATTACGTTGGTGACACTTTTTCAACGTATGTGGCCACCGGGAGGTAGCCCTGGTGTATTCCCGGATTCATGGGCACGCGGTTATGTTGAAGGAGAATTATACATAGAAGAATCTCAGAACTATCCGAATGGCACACCGCTTGAATTGTGCATTGATTACGCGACTATCAATAGAAATAATCCTGCACGTTTTTATCGTTATGGTGGTGCTATTATGGCAACTCAAGATTACAACATTATTTGGCAAGGCTCTCAACATGCATATGATACCGTTGAAACATACCATATACCTGTAACCGCAGGTTCAACATATTTATTTTTTGTCTGGCAATACTTTGGAACTTCCTCTCATCCTGTAACTGAAACTAATGTAGGTTCTGGGGTGTACATAAATTTTAGCATGCCACAATTCATTGATTCAGAAATAAGCCTTACCGGCACATTGTACAGCTCAGTTGCTTGGGGAGACTATGATAATGATGGGGACCTTGATTTGGCAGTTTGTGGTCAACGTAGCAGTAAAATTTACAAGAATAATGGCTCTGGCATTTTTAGTGAAATAGCCACAGCTTTGCCCCAAACCGCGTTCTTTGGAACCTTTGCCTGGGGAGACTACGATAATGACGGGGATTTAGATTTTGTAATTAACGGCAATAGTTCGACAAGAATCTACAGGAATGATGGATTTGATGTATTTACTGATATAGGAGTAATTCTCCCTCCTGGATCAAGTAGTTCTATGGCATGGGGAGACTATGATAATGATGGAGATTTAGATTTAGCATTCAGCGGCGGAAGTGGATCGGGTTGTTTCGCTAAAATCTATCGTAATAACTCTGACGATACCTTTACCGAAGTAGATGCTGGAATAACGGGAGTAACCTATTCATCTCTCGCCTGGGGTGATTATGATAATGATGGTGACCTTGATTTGGCAATCTGTGGTTCAACCACAGGCTATGTTGGTGCTCCTAATATTACCAGCATATACAGAAACAACGGCGATGACACTTTTACCGATATAAATGCTGGATTGCCTGGGAAATCATGGATAACCCTTGCTTGGGGGGATTATGATAATGACGGAGATTTAGACCTCGCAGGTAATGGTTTAGGCATCTATAAGAATAATGGTGATAGTAACTTTACTGATATAGGGGCAACTATCATAGGAGGAGGCCATACTGCTTCTCTTGCTTGGGGTGATTATGACAACGACGGTGATTTGGACATAGCAGCATGTGGAAACTACAAGACCATAGTCTACAGAAACAATGGCGATGACACCTTTACTGATATAATTGCCACATTAGAAGGTGTGTCCATGGGAGACCTTGCTTGGGGAGATTACGACAATGATGGCGATTTGGATTTGGTAGTGAGTGGCTATATTGTTGGCTCTTCTATGACAAAAATCTATAAGAATCTTGAAGCTGATTCTGTGGGCAATAGTAATCCCAACTCATTTGCTTCTCCGCCAACTCTCCTACCACCAGAACCGCACAGTAATATTCTCAAGTGGAATTCTGGTTATGATGAGGAAACTCCAACTGATGGCCTTTACTATCATATTCGGGTAGGAACAGCTTCTGGGAAAGATGATATTGTAAGTGGCGTATATGGTTCACCGCTATTGGGTAACTATTTACGTCCGAAAGTATCCAATGAACGATTAGGAATCAGATTAAATAATCTTCCCCTTGGTGGAGCAACTTACTATTGGAGTGTTAAGACGATAGATACTGGTCTTCAAGCTTCTGAATGGAGTGATGAAGGAACATTCGTATCTAATAACATTCCGGTTGCTGATGCCGGGCCAGACCAGTTAGTGTGTACCTGGGATGGCATGGCTGAAGTAACACTTGATGGCAGCGGCTCCTATGATCCTGATGGTGATAAACTAAGCTACGTCTGGAGTTGGGCAATCGATGGTAACAACTTTAGCGCAACTGGTAGTGATGGGATAATTAACCAGTCAGACTTTGCAGCTCTTGCTCGCGATTGGTCGCCAGAGGGGTATTGGTTTATGGAGTTAGCAGCTCTGACAGATGTATGGCTAAGTACATTTGACCTGTCAAACTGGAGGCGGGAATATGACATTGCACCGCCTACCGGACCAATTTTTACCGTTGATTTGCCGATTGGTGAGCATTTTATCGAGTTGGTGGTGAATGATGGTGTTGATGATTCTGAGCCGAATGCTGTAATGGTTACGGTTCTGCCATGTTCCTGCTTCGGTATTAACCATCTCAAGATCAAGACAGTAGCCGATGATAAAAAAGGCGACGACATCAACATCAAGGGGACATTTAATCCTGTTGAGCCGATTGATTTGATGGTTGATGACGTAAAGTATGTTATCGATGATGGGCAGGGACATGTAATAGAATTCTTTATTCCAGCCGGTTCGTTTGAAATAGAAGGCGTGGGCGAGAAAGACAAGTTCAAATACCATTCACCAAAAGGCACCGAGCCAGACATTAAGGCTAAATTCGACTTCGACAAATGCAAGTTTAAACTTAAGGTCAAAAAGATCGCTGGAATCGACGAAATCAGCGGCACAAATTTAGATATTATATTACAGGCTGGAGCCAATGTTGGTCAAGAGGCGGTGGAACTGGAAATTAAGCCTAAGCATCTGGAGTATAAAAGAAAACCGAAGTTTGAATGCTGTCCAATTTGATAATCGCGTTGCCTGAATATTACTCGGCAAGATCATCGAAATCCGTATCAGCGGTGCAGAAAATTGATATCAAGGAAATTCTCGAATGGCTCGATAAGATTTGGGAAGAAGATGAGGAGTTGCAAAAGATTATCAGCGAAGATGAGTGGAAAAAATTTATTGAAAGCATAATAAAGGCATACTAATAATCAAATAAAAAAATGTTTTTTCGTGATGGTTGTTTAGATTTTGTGGGGTGTTTCGTATAAAAAATAGATGGTTTTTACGGCATAGCGGTTGAGACTGCCGCGCTGCGCTCGCAGTGACGGGGAAATATAGATTTCTCCGTTTCAGTCGAAATAACAGAGAACTGGATACCCGCCTTCGCAGGAATGACGAAGGGGGAATAACGGTTGAGACTGCCGCGCTGCGCTCGCAGTGACGAAAAATATAGATTTCTCCGTTTCAGTCGAAATGACAAGAACAAGAACCCTGCCATGGTGATGGCAGGGCTAAATGCCTTTAGGCAGATAAGTAAGGCGGTCGAAATGACGATAAAGAAATAATTTTGAATTGTGAGCCGTTTCACGGGGTGATTTTGATGGACCCGTTCGACTTCGCTCAGGGTGACAATAACCCTGGCAAATCATAACTGTTTGTCTATAATCAAGTTAGATGTGAACATTCATAAGTCCTCTGCTGCATTTTGCTGCTATATAAAAATTCCCTTGACCAATATCGCCAATTCGTCTATCATATGGTCAGTGAAGTTCGCAGGATTGCGGGCCTCCGAGAGTGGATGGCAAAAGGCGAAGGTCCTTTGGGGCTTTGGCTGGATGCGGTAAAGTGTTACAAAGGCATTGATGGCCGAGACGAAAGGCGATAGAGAGAGGTTCTCAAGTCAGTTCCCTCGGCGGATCAGTGAATGATGACCAAAGAAATTCGTTTAATAAAATGTATTGATTTATTAGCGAAAGGACAGTACCTCGTGTATAGCTATGTCGGAGCCGCCCAACTGTGGAAGGCTCGCTGGTGGAACAGAACAATTCGACATGCATAACCTTGAGTAACGCTGTAAATAGGCATTTTGGTGAAAAGGATTTCACGTTTGTTTCTCATTCCTTTTGTAGCCCTTACTGTTTTCCCCCTTTTGTTGTCCGTATATATTAACCTGCTTAGTTGAACGTTAAGTTAAAAATTTATATGGAAAGGGGATGCTATGGACGCATTGAATCAGATCAGTATGGAGCCTACAACTATCGGCATATTCGCTGTCGGCATTGTAGTAGGAATTGTTGCGATAGTTGTCATCTGGAAAATCTTATCTAGAACAAAATCGAAAACACTGAAGCAAGAGCTTGATCGGCAGATCAGTGATGCAAAAAGGGATGCGGAAAATATCATCAAAACCGCTCAGCTTGATGTGGCCGCCGAATCCCTCAAAAAGAGAGAGAAAGTTGCCAGAGAGATCGAACAATCCAAGTCTGAACTTCGCCAGGCGGAACGGCGTCTGAGCAAGCACGAAGACGCACTAGACAGGCAAAATGAACAGCTCGGACAGCGTGAAAAGGAACTGCTGCAGGGACAGCAAAGCCTGAAACAAAGAACGCAAAACGTCGAAAGCAAAGACAAGCAGGTGAGCACTATTATCGCTCAGCAGAAAAATCAGCTCCTCAAAATATCAGCCATGAATATTGAAGATGCCAAGGGAATGCTACTGAAAACGCTGGAGGAAGAATGTGAGCATGAGATGAATGCTGTTCTGCAGCGTAAGGCGGAAGAGACAACCGAGCTTTCTGAGGCGAAAAGTCGAGAAATTCTGAGCCTTGCGATACAGAGATATGCCGCCGAGCAGTCTTGTGAGGTGTCGGTTTCAACCATAGACATACCCAACGATGACATGAAGGGAAGAATCATCGGCAGGGAAGGCAGAAATATTCGAGCATTCGAAAAAGCCACCGGCGTTGACGTCATCGTCGATGACACGCCAGGCGTTATTGTCATAAGCTGTTTCAATCCGGTCCGCAGAGAAGTCGCAAGAGTTGCGATGGATCGGCTGATACAGGACGGGCGAATACATCCCAGTCGCATTGAGGAGCTTGTTGAGCAGACGAGCAAAGACGTTCTTCAGAAAATGCTGCAGGTCGGCAAATCCGCGGCGGTTGAGACGGACGTTCGAGGGCTTAATAATAAAATTCTCACCCAGATCGGAGTGCTCAACTTCCGAACAAGCTACGGTCAGAATGTACTGCGTCATTCCGTTGAGGTTGCGTTCCTGGGACAGGTGATGGCTGATGAGCTTGGACTGGATGGTGCTATCGCACGCCGGGCTGGACTGCTGCACGATATTGGAAAATCAATGGACCATGAAATCGAAGGCGGACACCCCGCAATCGGAGCAAACTTTCTTAAGCGCTTCAATGAATCCAGCATAGTCTTAAATGCCGTCGAAGCTCATCATGGAGATATTCCCGCAGATAATCCTTACACGCCGTTAGTCTCGGCAGCAGACGCGGTCAGTGCGTCTCGGCCGGGAGCCAGACGTGAAACTCTGGAGAGGTACATCAAACGGCTGGAGAAACTCGAAGAGATCGCAACCGGTTTCAAAGGTGTCGAAAATTCCTATGCTATCCAAGCCGGTAGAGAAATAAGAGTGATTGTCAACGCCAAAAATGTTGATGATGATGCCGCCTTAAAAACCGCACGGGATATAGCAAAGAAAATCGAAGAAGAAATGACGTATCCCGGCGAAATAAAAATAACGCTGTTGAGAGAGGTTCGCTGCGTAGAATACGCCAGGTAGTCAGTAATCTGGATAATATATGATGAAAAAGAAGATATTTCTTTTAGCGGGTCAGTCTAATATGCAGGGATGCGGAAATTTCGGGACGCTTCCTGTTTATAAGGACCGCAGAATTTTTAACTTCAAAGATGGTAAATGGCATGTAGCCGAAGAGCCGTTACACAACTACACCTGCAAGATTTGGCCTGATGGCGGGGCCGGACTGGCTATGAGTTTCGGTTTGCGCCTGCTGGAAGAATTTCCTGAATGGGAGATCGGCTTTGTGCCATGCGCAGTCAGCAGTTCAGCACTTGAACTATGGCAACCGGGAGCGGAGCTGTTTGAAAACGCAGTTTCCAAAACCAGCCAGGCACTAAAGCAAGGCGAGGGAGAGCTTGTTACTATCCTTTGGCATCAGGGGGAGTTTGACTCAAGATCCAGAGAAACGGCAGAAACTTATTCCAATCGTTTTAACCTTATGATCAATGGTTTCAGAAAGGAATTCAATAATGAAGATTTACCGATAATCGCCGGTGGATTAAATAACTTTTTAGCCCGAAGGCCTGAGTTTGCATATTATCAAATTGTTAATAATGCTCTGAAGCGAACCGCGACAGCATTTGTTTCCTCCAAAGGCCTGACTGCCAATGACCGTAATGACAATACACATTTCGATACGAAATCATTAAGGGAATTCGGTGTTCGCTACGCAGAAGCATATTTAAACTTACAAAAGAAACAAGGGCTTTGTTAATTTTTAAAGATAACCTTAAATGTTAAAACAAGGAAATATCAAATGAATGTTCTTTTTATAATGACAGATCAGCAGCGGGTTGATTTTCTTTCTGTGTATGGGAACCGGGTGTTGCAGACGCCTGCGATGGATAGGATTGGTCGTGAGGGGACCTTATTCCAAAACGCTTTTGTACAATCAGCAGTTTGCGGGCCGTCGAGAGCGTGTTTTTACACTGGCAGGTATGTTCATACACATCGCTCTGCGTGGAATGAGGTGCCGTTGCCGATTACAGAGAAAACAGCTGGGCACTATTTTGAAGAGGCGGGCTTCCGTGCTGCGGTAGTGGGGAAAACGCATATGTATTCGGAATTCCCAAAACCTGATTTTGTGAAGGAAGAGTGCCACAGTGTCGATCGCAGGAATCTTTCGCGCATGGATACAGTCGGCTTTGAGTACATAACAGGAGCGGTCGGCACACCGTGTGTGCCAAATTATGACTACATCGAATATCTTAGAAAAAAAGGGTATCCAGGTAATGGTCAGGAGATTGCTTTTAATACACTCCGTCCTGCTGGTAAGACAAGAGCAGACAATGTGGCAGTTAACTGCCGGCTCCCGGCTGCAGTAAAAGCCGAAGACAGCAGTGCTCATTATCGTACTGACAGGGCAATTGAGTTTATGAAGGAAACGACCGACCGACCATGGTTTTTGCACCTGTCATACTCACATCCGCATCATCCAAATTGTGCACCAGCTCCGTATAACACGATGTACAGCGAAAATGATTTTGAGCCTCCCTTGCGTTGTGAGGAAGAGTTAAGCCATTCTTTTTTCAATGAATTACGAAAAGAACGTAACATTAACAAGGGCAACACAACGGATGATAATTATTGTCGGCATTGGCGTGCAGTTTACGCGGGCCTTATTAAAATGATCGATGATAATTTGGTGCGTCTTTTTGACTTTATGGACGAAAGCGGCTTGATGGAAAATACAATGATCGTATTCACATCCGATCATGGAGAGTTGGCGGGCGATCATTGGTTCTTTGAAAAAGACACATGTTACCGGCAATGTCAGCAGGTGCCGCTTTTAATACGGCATCCAGAATTGCTGAAAGAAAACTCCATTTCCGAATTTGTCGAAAGCGTTGATGTTTTGCCGACCTGTCTTGATGCTGTTGAGCTTGATATATCTCCGGGTATTCAGGGAAAGAGTCTGATGCCGTTTTTAAAAGGTGAGCAACCCTCTGAATGGCGAAAGGAAACGGTTGCGGAATATACTTATGAATATTTCGGTTCTGCCTCAAAAATGGAGCGACAGGATTGCAGAGCTATTATGATCAGAAACAAAGAGTTTAGTTTTTGCCATTTTAATGGGCCCGTTGATGACTTGCTGTTTGATCTTAAAAAAGACCCTGATGAGTTGCATAACGTAGCTGCAAAGGCGGAATACGCACATGCCGTAACCGAATTAAAAAACAAACTGCTGGATTGGCAACTGCGTAACTGGGATCCATTGCCGTTGCGGCTAAGCGGGGTTTGGCTGGGCCAGCGGTCAGCAGGGCCGGATGTGTCTGAACTGCCGTATAATGCTGGAAG
>CAZOPG010000057.1:0-8777 GCA_964581585.1 uncultured Planctomycetaceae bacterium
CGACTTCGTTTGAACAGATAGAGTCTTTTCCATATGAAGATGTATCCGGCGTATCAGATGAACATATGGCAGGAGAGGTCGAGCTGGCACACTCTCAGGGTAAAGTTGCGACGAGCAGTATTTGTCATATGTACGAGGAGGCCTGGGCAATCCGAGGCCTGGAACCATTTCTGATGGATATGATCGCACAGCCGGAATGGTGTGAGCTTATACTTGATAAACTTATGGAGCGAAATATGATCCGTGCCACGGCTGCGGCGCGGGCAGGAGTTGATTATATAATAACCGGCGATGATGTTGCTAACCAAAATGCATTGATGTTCAGTATTGAGAGCTGGCGGAAATTTATAAAATCCCGCTGGGCCAAAGTTTATTCGGCAGCGAAGGCGATTAAGCCTGATTTGCAGGTATGGTACCACAGCGATGGTAATATTATGGATATAATTCCTGAACTGATTGAAATTGGAGTAGATATACTTAACCCTGTTCAGCCAGAGTGCATGGACCCGGTTGAGATCAAAAAACTATACGGCGACAAAATCGTCTTTGACGGCACCATCGGCACTCAGACCACGATGCCTTTTGGCAGTCCTGATGACGTTAGAAATGTGATTAAAGAAAATGTCCGCAAACTGGGTTATGATGGCGCTTTGATGTTGTCGCCTACTCATGTGCTTGAGCCTGAGGTGCCGTTGGAAAATATTGCAGCTTTTGTGGAAGCGGCTAAATCGGTGTAAATAAATTCACCCCCGAATAAATCGTAGGGCTAAGGGGAAAAAGCTGCGAAAAACAGCTTTTTTTTCTGCGCAAATCCGCTTATAATTTGTGAAATTTGTATTCGGAGCGAATATGGGCTATTTTCGTGTAAATATCGAGCAGACTGAGGGATATGTGCCAGGCTTTCAGCCGAGTGATGTGGATGTTGTCAAGCTCAACACCAATGAGAATCCCTATCCGCCTTCTAAAAAGGTGATCGAGGCGTTAAAAAATATTGACGGCGAGACGTTGCGGCGGTATCCGCAGCCGTGCGGAGATTCATTTCGCCGGGCTGCCGGTGAGGTGCTGGGGATATCGGAGGAAAATATCATCTGCACCAATGGCGGAGATGATCTGCTGACGATTTGTTTCAGGGCTTTTTGCGATGAAAACCGCCCCACCGCTTATCCCGTACCGACCTATTCGCTGTATCCGGTTCTGGCGAAACTGCAGAATTGTGATGTGATTGAAATACCGTTCGATGATGAATTTAACCTTCCAGGAAAACTGGTTTCGACAGGTGCGGCGATGACGATTGTCTGCAATCCCAATGCACCGAGTGGGACCGGCATTTGTGTTGAAGAGTTGGCGTCGCTAGCGAGTGAAATTGAGGGGGTGCTGGTTATCGATGAGGCATATGTGGATTTTGCGGAGCAGAATTGTGTCGGGCTTGTGAAAGATTTCGATAACGTGATCATACTGCGGTCGATGAGTAAAGGGTATTCGCTGGCGGGATTGAGGTTTGGGTACGGCGTTGCTGATGAAAAGCTGATCGCGGGATTGATGAAAGTGAAGGATTCCTACAATGTAGATACTGTGGCAATTCGGGCGGCGACGGCGGCGATACAGGATCAAGAATATTTTAAGGGTAATGTTGAAAAAACAAAAAACCAAAGACAACGGCTTACGGAAGAATTAACGGAGTTGGGGTTTTATGTTTATCCGAGCCAGAGTAATTTTGTTCTGGCCAAATGTGATAAAGTCAAAATTAAAGCGATTAGTATATACGAAAAACTTAAAAACAAAAATCTCTATGTGCGATACTGGGCGTATCCTGAATTGCAGGACAAATTACGGATTACCGTTGGGACCGCTGAACAAAACAATATTCTTCTGTCAGAATTAAGGAATATATTATGACCAAGAGGACTGCTAAACTCACACGAAAAACGAATGAGACAGATATTTCCATCGAGCTAAATCTCGACGGACTGGGCAAATATGAAATCGATTCGGGAGTTGGATTTCTCGATCATATGCTGAGCCATCTAAGTAAACACAGCGGAATTGATTTGAAACTTAGAGCTAAAGGCGATCTTGAAGTCGATGCTCACCATACCGTTGAAGATGTGGCAATCTGCCTTGGCGAATGTTTGCTGGAGGCACTTGGTGACAAAAAAGGAATTGCCCGTTATGGGAACAGCTCAGTGCCAATGGAAGATGCGCTTGCGAATATCGCGATAGACCTTTCGGGGCGGCCTTTCTGTGTTTATGATGTGAAATATTCGAATGCAAAGATTGGTAATTTCGACGTTGAGTGCATTGAGGAACTTTTGCGCAGTTTTGCTAATCATGGCAAATTCAACCTGCATATTAGTGTGCCGCACGGAACAAACAGCCATCATATCGCAGAGGCGATATTTAAGGGAGTTGGGCAGTCGCTGGCGAAAGCGATAAAGATTTCCGGAACCGAAATACCAAGTACGAAGGGCTGCCTTTAGGCAGATAAGTATTTTAGGGTGTTTATGCAAATTAAAATAGATATCATAAAAAGATTTCTTACATTTCTTTTGCTGAAAAAGGAAAAATAAGCTGTGAAAATTGATGGCAACTTCGAATATCGAGTTGGAATAGGCAGCGACATTCATCGTCTCGTTGAAGGGAGAGAATTGAAGCTTGGCGGAGTGCTGGTGCCTTTCGATAAGGGGCTGCTGGCTCATAGCGATGGCGATGTTGTGCTGCATGCGGTAATCGACGCTGTGTGCGGAGCTATCGGCCTCGGCGATATCGGAGTGCTGTTTCCTGATAGTGACCCGCAGTTTAAGGGAATTGACAGCAAAGAATTGGTGCTTAAGACGAGAGAGTATATTGAAGAAAAACGCTGGGAAGTTGTGAACGTCGATGTAACAATAAAAGCTGAACAGCCTAAACTTACGGAATATAAAGTTCAAATGAAAAGGTGTATCGCCAGTTTGTTGAGTATGGATTTTTTGAATGTTAATGTCAAGGCCAAGACCAATGAGGGATTGGGAGAGATTGGCCAGGGGTTGGCTATTTCAGCGGCGGCAGTTGTACTATTGAGAAAAAGAAAAAAGCGGAGTCTTTAAGGTAATGCCAATAGAGTTGTATAATACGCTGACGAAGAAGCAAGAAAAGTTTGAGCCTATTGCGGCTGGCAAGGTAAAAATGTATTCGTGTGGGCCAACGGTTTATTCACATCCGCATATAGGGAATTTTCGCTCTTTTTTGATGGCGGACCTTTTGAAGCGATTCCTTGAGTTCAAGGGCTTTGAGGTAACGCATGTGATGAATATTACTGACGTGGGACATCTACTCGACGATGCGGATGAGGGAGCGGATAAACTTGAAGAGGCTGCGAAAAGGGAGAAAAAAGACCCGCTGGAAATTGCTAAAATCTATATTGAATCTTTTATGACAGCAAGCAAGATGCTGAATATCTCCCCGGCCACGCATTATCCGAGAGCGACCGAACATATCGACGAGATGATAGAAATGGTGCAGAGTCTCGTTGATAAGGGGTATGCTTATGTGGTTGGGCATAATGTCTACTATGATGTTAGCAAGTTTACCGACTATGGGAAGTTGTCTGGAAATACGCTGGGCGATTTGAATGCGGGTGCGAGGGTTGAGGTGAATAAAGAAAAGAGGAACCCGCAGGATTTTGCTCTGTGGAAGCATGATCCGAAGCATCTTCAGCAGTGGGATAGCCCGTGGGGGAAGGGGTTTCCTGGCTGGCATATCGAGTGTTCTGCGATGAGTGCGAAATATCTCGGCCAGCAGTTTGATTTTCATACCGGCGGTGAAGACAATATATTTCCACATCACGAATGTGAAATTGCTCAATCTGATGCCGCCAGCGGAAAACAGTCCGTGCGTTACTGGATGCATGCGAGGTTTCTCCTGTTTGACGGTGAGAAAATGTCAAAATCGAAAGGGAATCTATACACCATAGAGGAACTTGTTGAAAAAGGTTTCAAGAAGAATGCGATACGCTATGCACTTATATCTTCACACTATCGACAGAATTATAATTTTACTTTTGATGGGCTAAAGGCCGCTGAGCAGGCGATAGATAAAATCGAACAGTGCGTGTTTTTGCTTAGGGAAGCGGTGGAAGTGAAAGATGGAACGATCCGGGGTGAGATTAGCGATGGAATTGCCAAGTGCATTGGAGACTTTGATAGTGCTCTGTCCGATGATTTGAATATTTCCAAGGCACTGGCGTGCTGCTTTGATTTTATCCGAGAGATAAATAAGATCGGTGATATTAACGCTGTTGAGGCGCAAACGGTAATCGAGGCGATTGGCAAAATTGATTCAGTGCTTGGCGTGCTTGAGTTGGATACAGAAGAGATACCTGAGGAAATAAAGGCACTTGCTGAGGAAAGAAAACAGGCGAAAGCGGCGAAAGATTATACACGTGCCGATGAGATACGGCAGATGATTGCCGAGAAGAATTATGTCGTTGAAGATGTAGCGGATGGTGAGTACAGGATAAAAGCTAAGGGGAAAAGTTAATGATAATTTTTGGTGTTGACCCTGGATTGCAGTTGTGCGGTTATGCGGCAGTAGAGGTCGAGGGCAGCTGTGAGAGGCTGCTTGAGGCGGGTACTTTCAGTACCGATTCGGGCAAAGCAATCGAGGCTAGGTTGAATCAGATCGCGATGGATACGGAATCGCTGCTGGAAAAATTTCAGCCCGATATTGTTGCGGTGGAGGATTTGTATTCTCATTATGCTCATCCGAAAACTGCTATCTTGATGGGACATGCAAGAGGTGTTATACTTGAGAAGGCCCACAACTTTGGTGTGGAAGTGAAAAGCTTTGCGGCGACGAAGATAAAAAAATCGATAACAGGAAATGGACGAGCGCCAAAGGCACAAATGCAGAGGAGCATACAATCTATTCTGGGGCTCGCGGCTTTGCCTGAGCCGGCAGATGTGGCGGACGCAATAGCGGCAGCTCTGTGCTGTGCGAATTCGTTGGCTGGGACTGGGAAAATATGATAGCACAAATTACAGGAAAACTTGTTGAGCTAAACAGTAATACGGCCGTTATGCAGGTGGGGCAAATTTGCTATGAAATTCTTCTGCCGGGATACCTGGCTGGCGAACTGTCAAATAGGATCGGGGAAGAGATTACGCTTTGCACGATGGAGTACTATGAGGGCACCGTGGGTGGGGGAAATCTCATACCGAGAATTGTTGGGTTTCTTAATGCCGGCGAAAAAGATTTTTTTGCGAGGTATACCAGCGTAAAAGGGATCGGCATACGAAAGGGGTTGAAATCTCTAACGATTCCAATCGCAACTATCGCCTCGGCTATCGAGGGTGGGGACGAAAAAATATTAATCTCTCTGCCGTCAGTTGGTAAACGACTAGCACAGCATATGATCGCTGAACTCAAGGGTAAGCTGGGCGATTTTGCGATGACGGCGGTTGCGGCAAAACAGCAGGAGGGAGCTTTTGCAGCTTTTCAGATCGAGGCTATGGAAATACTTATTGCCTGGGGTGAAAAGCGGAACGAAATAATGGAACTGATACTGATGGCAAGTAAGAAGCATCCTGAAATTAAATCGGCTGAGGAGCTTGTGCCTTTGGTCTATCGAATTAAGCAGGGAATTGAGGTATAAACACCTATGGCGATTGATAGAGTTTTAGATTCTGAATCTTTGAATACGCAGGAGGAAAATTTCAGTTTCTCACTTCGTCCTAAGAGCCTTGGCGAATGTATCGGTCAGGCGAATGTTAAGGAGAAGTTGTCAATCGCAATCGAGGCGGCTACTGGGCGTGGAGAGCCTTTGGATCATATTTTGTTTTATGGTCCGCCTGGACTTGGCAAAACGACGCTAGCACATGTGGTAGCTAACGAAATGGGGGCGAATATTCGTTCTACCTCCGGGCCGGCACTTGTTAAACAAGGCGACGTGATGGGGCTGCTGAGTAATGTTAATACTGGCGATATACTTTTCATTGATGAAATCCACCGGCTCAGCACTGTTGTGGAGGAATTTATTTATCCGGCAATGGAAGACTTCAAAGTTGATTTTACGGTCGATAGTGGAATGCACGCAAAAACAATTAATTTTCCACTGAAGCATTTTACGCTGGTTGGAGCAACTACACGGGCTGGGTTGTTGAGCGCACCGCTGCGCAGCCGATTCGGGATGTTGTATCATCTCGAATTCTATCAAACAGATGAGTTGGCTCATATCCTTAAGCGTTCTGCAGGTTTGTTAGGGCTTGATTGTGACGATGGGACAGTAGAACTGATAGCAAGCCGTAGTCGCGGTACACCTCGAATTGCAAACAGACTTCTTAAACGTGTTCGTGATTATGCGGAGGTAAAGGGCAGTGGTAAATTTACCGCCGATATTGTTCAAAACGCTCTGAAAATGGAGCAAATCGATGAACTAGGACTCGACGAACTTGACCGAGCTTTTTTGCGGGCATTGATTAATGTTTACAATGGCGGTCCGGCAGGAATTGAAGCGATAGCTGCTACCCTGGGAGATGAGCGTGATACGCTGGAAGATGTGGTTGAGCCTTACCTTTTGCAAATTGGGTTTGTTCGGCGGACAAAACGGGGACGTGAAGTTACAGAGGCGGCGTATAAGCATCTGGAAATGATAGCAGGTAAAAAAGAAAACGATCTGTTTTAGAGCAAAATCACTAAGATTAACCTTTGTCGTGAAATAGTTTTTGCATTATGCCTTCAACGGCGCCATTGTTATCACCATAAGAGCAGATATAGCCTGCCACATCGGGAATCTGGTCAAGTATGTATGGGCTGCCGAGAATGGTCAAAACTACCTTTCGGCCTGACTTTGTCAGAGAATTGATCATTTCGACGGTTCGCTTAGAAAGCAGTCCCATCTGGAGATCACATGAATAATTTTTGACGATAGCCAGGAAAACTACTATATCGACATCCTTTGCTTTTGAAAGAACGGTCTCGGCCTGTTGCTGGAGGCAGTCTTTGGAAACAGACGCAAAGGCCGGTGGTTCGACACTATTGTCCTGGAGTCTGATTTCGTGCATCAGGCGTGATAATATGCCGGCTTCCCGCGGGAAATATTCCGCTTCAACCGGCCGCCACTGCACAACATAAAGTCTTTTCGCATCCTGGGGCAGGGGCAAAACATCTTCATTTTTCAATATTGTAACCGCTCTGCGTCCTATCTCCCGTGCGAATTTTTCATCATCTTCTTTAATGATGGATTGTGTTGAAGATTGCTTTTCATTGAAACGGTTTTTCGCGGCGAGAATACGGGTAGCTGATTCGTTTATTCTGTCTTCGCTGATTCGACCTGCTTCGACGGCCTTGACAATACCTGGCAACGCATTCGGGTCAGGGGGTAAAAGTAGTACATCACAACCAGCTTCTATCGCCATTATATAACTTTCTACTGGCTCAAAATGTTTTTTTATCGCTCCCATGCTTAGAGAGTCGCTGATTATGATGCCATCATATTTCATCTTGTTACGCAGGAGGTCTGTCTGTATTTTACTGGACAACGTTGCCGGCAACTCGGCTGGGTCTATTTCCGGGTAAACTTCGTGGCATATCATGATAGAGCCTACTTTGGCATCAATGGCTGAATAATAAGGCAATAATTCAAGCTGCTCCAACTGTTGGATGGTTTTTTTTGCATAGGAAAGATCCACGTGCACATCAACTGTTGAGTCTCCGCCGCCGGGAAAATGTTTTGCTGTACAGATCACTCCCGATTTCTGGCAGCCTTTTATGAAAGCTGTTGCCATCCTTACGACCACATGAACATCTGAGGAAAATGAGCGGATACCAATAATTGGGTTATCATAGCGTAAATTTACATCTACGCACGGGGCGTAGATAAAATTTACTCCCATAGCGGCAGACTGTCTGCCGACTATTTCTCCCTGGCGATATGCGATTTCTTCAGAACCTATTTGTCCGATGCCCATAGGCCAGGGGAAATCCTCACAGCCGGAAGCAATATTGTAAGCCGGGCCAGACTCAAAATCCATGCCTATGAACAGGGATATCGGGTTGACTTGCTGAAAACTGGTGATAATCTCTTTGAGTTGGGAGGGATCACGGAAATGGGGATAGCCCATATATACTCCGCCAACCAGACCTTGCTTCATCTGCTGCATTGTCCACTGTTCCTGCTGACCGAGGCCGCCAGTAGCTCCTCCGTAGGAAAGCATTTGTCCGACTTTTTCCGCTAATGACATTTTGTCTATTGAATACATACGAATACCTTTCTATAAAATAATTGTCTGGCGCTTATATGATATTGGGAAGAAGTATTCAAGAGAAAAAATTAAAAACTTGATTTTTAACTCTTTAATGCTAATATTGCTGATTGATTATGAAAAAACAAGCGAAGAAAAACCGTGCATTGATAACGGGCTGTTCCAGCGGGTTCGGGCTGCTGGTCGCTGTCGGTGCAGCCCAAGCTGGCTTTGAGGTGATTGCAACGATGCGAAACCTGCAAAAGAGCGACAGACTCAAAAAGGCACTGGAAAAATCCGGGGTAAATGCGACTATTGATGAGTTGGATGTAAGCAAGGCTGAAGATATTGAAAGGATCGTAGCAAAATATTCGCCTATCAATATCCTCGTCAACAATGCTGGTGTGCTTATGGGCGGGTCATTTTTGAATATTACCGATGCTGAAGCACGAGGTGTTTTCGAGACCGACTATTTTGGGGCAGTGGCGATGACCAAGGCGGTAGTGCCAGCAATGATAGAGCAAAAAGAAGGAATGATAATCAACGTCGCCTCTCTGGCGG
>CAZOPG010000058.1:0-8748 GCA_964581585.1 uncultured Planctomycetaceae bacterium
TGAGGCTGGTGCGGCCGGTGCGGTGCATGGAGCGCTGGCGGCCGGTGCGCTTACGACGACCTTTACCGCTTCCCAGGGACTCCTTTTGATGATCCCTAATATGTACAAGATTGCCGGCGAACTTACGCCAACGACGTTCCATGTATCGGCACGGTCGCTTGCGTGTCAGGCACTTTCGATATTCGGCGATCATTCAGATGTGATGGCGTGTCGGCAAACAGGTTTCGCGATGCTATGCTCGAATAATATTCAGGAAATTATGGATTTTGCGTTGATAGCACAGCAAGCGTGTTTGAAAAGTCGAATCCCATTTCTGCATTTCTTTGACGGCTTTCGGAGCAGTCATGAGATACAGAAGATTGAAGAGCTTAGTTTCGACGATATGCGTGCAATGATCGACGATAAACTGGTGGCGGCACATAAGGGACGAGCTCTTTGTCCGGACCATCCGATGATAAGCGGTACGGCACAGAATCCGGATGTATATTTTCAGGGACGTGAAACCGTTAATAAATATCACCTTGCCACTCCTGATATTGTTGAAGAAACGATGCGAAGATTTGAGAAAGTCGCAGGACGAAAATACAATCTGTTTGATTACGTCGGTGCTCCTGATGCTGAAAAAGTGATTATTATTATGGGATCCGGTGCTGAGACGACACATGAGACGGTCGAATATCTGAATGGCAAAGGTGAAAAAGTTGGTATAGTCAAGGTTAGGCTGTTTCGGCCTTTCAGTACGAAACACTTTATTGCGGCTCTGCCAAAAACGATTAAAAAAATTGCTGTGCTGGACAGAACCAAAGAGCCTGGTTCGCTTGGCGAGCCTTTGTATATGGATGTGCGAACATCCATAGGCGAAGCAATGAGCGAAGGGGTCAGTCAGTTTGACAAGTATCCGCTGGTCGTTGGCGGGCGATACGGTCTCGGCTCAAAAGAATTTACGCCAAGAATGGTGAAGGCGGTTTTTGATAATCTTGACGCAGCGAAGCCGAAGAACCATTTCACAGTCGGTATTGTCGACGATGTTACAAATACCAGTATCGAAGTTGACGAATCATTCGATGTTAGCAGGGAAGGGCTTTACAGTGCGATGTTTTACGGTCTTGGTTCGGACGGTACTGTCGGGGCAAATAAAAACTCCATCAAAATCATCGGCGACCTTACAGACAATTATGCTCAGGGGTATTTTGTATATGACTCGAAAAAAGCAGGTGCTAAAACAGTTTCACATCTTCGATTCGGCAAGCATCTGATTCGCAGTCCCTATCTGATTCAACAGGCTGATTTTGTGGCGTGTCATAATCCGAGTTTTCTTGAGAAATACGATATGCTCTCAAACATTAAAGAAGGTGGGACTTTCCTTCTGACCAACATGCACGGTAAGGATGAAGTCTGGGGTACGCTGCCAAAAGAGGTGCAGAAAAAAATCCTCGACAAGAAGCTGAAGTTTTATTGTATTGACGCGATATCGCTGGCACAGGAGCTTGGGTTAGGGGCAAGAATTAACGTGATAATGCAAACGGCCTTTTTCAAAATCAGTAACATTATTCCATTCGAAGATGCAGCGGCAGCTATCAAGGATGCGGTCAAAAAAACATATGGCAAAAAGGGACAGAAGATCGTTGATATGAATAACGCCGCTGTCGATGCGACGGTGGCTAAAATTGAGCAAGTCGAGGTCCCTTCGGCAGTAACGAGCAAAATTACAATGCCTTTGCCGGTGCCGGAAGATGTTCCGGAATTTGTTAAAGAAGTAACTGGTGAGATTATTGCCGACCGCGGGGATGAAATTCCGGTAAGCAAAATGCCAGTAGATGGCAAGTTTCCGCTGGGTACGACGCAATACGAGAAGCGAAACATCGCGGTCAAGATTCCTGTCTGGGAACCTGATCTGTGCATTCAGTGCGGGCGGTGCTCGCTGGTGTGTCCGCATGCGGCTATTCGAATTAAAGCTTATGACGCTAAGCATCTGGAAAAGGCGCCGGTGACTTTCAAAAGTGTAGATGCTAAGGGCAAGGACTTGGCTGGGATGAAATTTACCGTTCAGACTGCACCGGAAGATTGTACCGGATGCGGAGCTTGTGTGCAGCGATGTCCGGGTGCGGAAAAAGATGCAGAGAAAAAGCCGACGGGCAAAAAAGCGATCAACATGGCGATGCAGGAGCCTTTACGCGAGTCGGAAAGAGAAAATTATAGCTTCTTCCTGGCAATTCCAAATACAGATTCGGAGTTGTACAACCTTGGTTCGGTAAAGGGCAGTCAGCTTGCGATGCCTTTGTTTGAATATTCAGGTGCCTGTGCCGGCTGCGGTGAGACGCCTTATGTGAAACTGCTGACCCAACTGTTCGGCGATAGAGCATTTATCGGCAACGCGACGGGTTGTTCTTCGATATATGGCGGCAACCTGCCAACGACTCCTTATACCCAAAGGGGCGACGGGAGAGGGCCGGCCTGGAGCAATAGCCTCTTTGAGGATAATGCGGAGTTCGCGATGGGAATGCGGCTGGCAGTGGATAAATTTAAGGACTATGCTCTTGAACTGCTAGGCAAGGCTGCTGAAAACAGCTGTGTGAAAAGTGATCTGGCAGGAGAAATCAAGGCAGCAGTTGATGCAGATGATCCAAACCAGTCGGCGATAGAGCAGCAACGCGGGCGAATAGAACAACTCAAAGCCGAATGTGGTGGGAGTAAATGCGATGTCTGCAAACAACTGCTGACAGTGGCGGATTATCTTGTTCGCAAATCTGTGTGGGCACTGGGTGGTGACGGCTGGGCCTATGATATCGGATACGGCGGAGTCGATCATGTTCTTGCCAGTGGCAAAAATGTGAATGTGCTTGTGCTCGATACGGAAGTTTATTCCAATACCGGCGGGCAGATGTCCAAGTCAACGCCGAGAGCGGCGATCGCAAAATTTGCCGCGGGCGGAAAACTTATGGGCAAAAAAGATATGGGACTGCTTGCGATGACTTACGGCAATATCTATGTTGCTAAGGTCGCGCTTGGTGCTAATCCTAATCAGACGGTGAAGGCTTTTGTCGAAGCCGAAGCTTATAATGGGCCGTCACTGATATTGGCGTATTCGCATTGTATTGCACATGGCTATAATCTGACGCAGGGCTATACGCATCAGGAGCAGGCGGTAGCGTCGGGGCATTGGCCTTTATATCGGTTTAACCCTGATGTTAAAGCACAGGGCAAGAACCCGTTGCAGCTTGATTCTAAAGCTCCGACCGCTGATTTCGCCGAGTATGCATACAGCGAGACGCGGTACCGCGCACTTAAAGATTCCAGCCCGGAAGTTGCCGCCGAGTTGATGGGCTTGGCGAAAAAAGATGTAAGCGAAAAGTTCAGACTTATGGAGCAATTGGCAAAGCTGCCGTGCGAGTGCGAAGAAAAATAAAATCTAAAAAATGAAAAGTTGTGGTGCCGCTTCACGAGCGGTTCTGAATAGATTTCTTGACTTTGCTGAAATGACCTGCCGGATGAATCGGCGGGTTGACGGCAACGAAGACCCCGGCAAGGTATTGCCAGGGCTAACGGGGGTTGTGGGGGTTTTTAGGAATAGAGGTGAAAGGATAACAGTGAAACGGTTTTTGGTAATTTGTCCACTTATTATTTCATTCTTTTTTATGCAGGGATGTTATGAATCTGCTGAGGTTTCCGGGCTGGCGGAATATAAAGAGAGACGCAATGGGCTCATCAAGAAAATTCGAGGCGAAACTGAAAAGTTGAATCCTCAGGAACAGAGGGCCTCGGAGCAATTTGAAATCCTTAAACGAAAAATATATAACAGAGGCCCGCTGGCAACACCTTGGATATCAAAGCCTTTCTATGAAGTTAAGGATGAAATTGCGAAGACGCAATTATACAAAATAATTCAGCAAATGCCTAAAGGCAGTATATTGCATCTGCATCCGTCGGCAATGGGGGATATGCAGGCGGCTGTAGATAAAGCGATGGCGAGAAAAGATGCTTATGTTCTTACCAAAGGCAATAGTCGTGGTATGATTAGATTTGCCGAGGGAAAAGACTGGGCAGCTGTTTCAGAAATGGATGACTTTGGCTTAAATAAATCAGACCTGCTGAAGTGTGTTACTATCGGGGCAGAGGACGAATCTATTGGGGATATATGGCCGGAATTTGAACAGATATTCGGGCGAATGAGTGGGCTGATCAGAAATTATCCTTATGAAGATTATCTCTATGATGCGATTGAATACTTTGCAATAAAAGACAATGTCTCGCACCTTGAGTTGCGAGACCATACGCCAGGAAAGGAAAGTATCGAGAGATATGAACGTATTAAAAACAGGCTGGCAGATAATGGAATTGATATATCGATCAGGTTGATATATTGCGATACTCGTCAGTTGGGCCCAGGCGAAAGTCCTGACGACAGATGCGACCGGTTGCGGGAATCGGCAGACAGAGCAATTGATATGATGGAAAAGTATCCTGACATGGTAGGCGGTTTTGATATTTACTCCGAAGAGGACAAGGGTCTGCCGTCCAGTTTTATGGCTGAGTTGTTGATCGAGGCTAAACAGAAAGCAGCCGCCAAGGGAATAGAATTTAATCTTTACCTGCACGGTGGTGAAAGTATTTTTCCTATCTCGTTCAATGCAACCGATGAGTTCAGTGGAAATATACCTAAATATTACAATAACAATGTGATTGATGTCTATTTACTTGGTGCCAAGAGAATTGGCCATGGCTTTGAGCTTGCAAAGCTGCCGCGACTTGCGAAATATTATAAAGAGCGTGGGATTTGTGTTGAACTGTGTCCTATCAGTAACCAATTACTTAGATATTTTAAGGACATGCGTAACCATCCGGGCATTAACTTGTTCAACCAGGGAGTGGCGATTACGATCAGTCCTGACGACCCTGCGATTTTTGGTTACCAGGGGGTTTCCTTTGATTACTGGGTAGCGATTATGGCGTGGGATATGAGTCTGGCGGATGTGAAAAAGTGTATTGTAAACTCAATTGAATATTCTTCGTTGGCCTTGCCTGAAAAAAGTAAACTCATGAAGAAGTGGCAAAAAAAATGGTCTAAATTCATTGAAGAATTGGGCGAGTCCGCCATAGATGGATAAAAATTTCTTTGACAGAGATTAGTTGGGGATTTACACTGTTTTGCAGCGAAATGGTGCGGAATGTCGTGCCCTACTTTTTGTGAGGATTTTGGATTATGAATAATTACGTACGATATTACAGCGTAGCTGTTTTTTTGACATTTGTTGGGATATTTTTTTTATCTGGTTGTCAGGAAAACGCCCAAACCGTCGAACCTGAACCTGTCGATCCAGGCAGGATGGTCGTTGTCGATTGTATAGCTGATTATTATAATCCTGACGGTAGTCGATATTTAAGTGAACAAACGCATATAATCGAACTTGATACTAAAATACTCCGCGTTAGGGCGAACGAGCCAGCAGGGAATTTTGAATGGCTTTTGAAAGATAAAATTTTTGCCATACAACAGAATTCGGCTTTGTCGGCCACGACGATGAGCGACCTCTGCAATGAGAATATAGCTAAGGGGCTACTTGGTTTGTATATTGCCAACATTGATGATATCGGATTATCTTTTTTTGCTGCAGGAGACGGGCCGACCAAAATTGAGGGGCGGTTGTATCAAATTATGGCGGGAGATGAAAATTTAACCTTCTGTAAAAATCTCGATACTGGTATTATTGATACGATTTGGCTGATTGGGTCCGACGGGAAACACTTGACAATATGTGGGTATGATTACAAAAAACTTAAAACCACCGGGGGGATTGTCCCGAGGAAAATAGAAATTCTCAGTACTGATGCCAGCAAACAACATCGAAAACTGCTCGTGCAGTATAGCGGCGTGGTATCTGAGCATTAGAGCAATTCGATTCTTTGTATGCTTCTTATGGTTGATGTTTTTCAGAAAACATAGAGTGTCCCTGTATTAGCTACAGAAGTGTGTATATGGATTTGGTCAGAATTTTGCCAGTATTCTTTCAGCAATAATTTTTCGTCGGGGATCGAATTTGTTATCTCTGTTTGTTCGTTTCAATATTTTTTCACAGTTCCCAGCGGCATATTTCATTTCTGACCGTGCTTTAGGCAGGTCGATTTCGGTTAGTGCCAGTAGTGTGTAGTAGAATGGGAAACGCCGCCACTTTCCATTTTTGTCTCGGTGTTGCTTCAATGTTTTCATTGCGGCGGTCAGTCTTTGCTCGGAATGGTCGAATCCTCCGACTGAGAGGTGCCGCCAATATGCACAACTACAGGTTCCACAACAATAGAACCCCGCTAACGAGCCTGATGGCGGACTAAGTCTGGCTGACATAGTTTTTGTTGCTTCGGTCATAGAATTCTGGATGCTTTTGTTTTTTACATTAAGCAGTATTATTGTTTGGCAGGATTCCTGACCGAGAATATGGGCTTTGATTGCATTGCTATTTAGTTTTTCTCCGGTAAACAGCCTGATTGGCTCGGCAAAATCCCTTTTGGTTGGTGCCGACATGCCGGAATAAGAGCCTGTAATACCCTGGCGAGATGCGAGCCATTTGGCAGCGGTGGCTTTTTCAGTTTTTGGTAAGTTTGTGTTGTTGAAAAAAGCTACATTAACCGCATCAACTGTTTTGGCTAAACTGGTGGGGTAGATGAGCTTCATAATCAATCCTTTATTTTTCAACTAACACATATAACTATGTTATAAGCAACGTGGCGAATCCGCAACAGCTAATACTGGTGAAGGCTTGACATAGGCGGTTTTGAGTCTAAAATGGCTGACTATGGCAGAAGAACTAAGGCGAAGAAAAAGGCATAAGCGGAAAAAGACGGTTATTGAGCACTGGCTGCTCTATGTTCTGCTGCGCATTGTTCTGTTTGTTGTTTTTTTGTTCAAAGTCGAGACGATGCTGAAATTCGCGTGCTTTTTGGGCAGGGGTCTTTGGACACATTACGGCCGCGGCAGGGAACAGGCACTGGCTAATCTTAAAGCGAGTTTTCCGGAAAAAGATGACGAATGGATCGAACAAACCGGGAAGCGAAGCTTTGAGCAGCTTATGATGTTTCTGGTTGACCTGCTCTATACGCCAAGGCTTGTCAATAGAGATAACTGGGAAGAATTTTCGACTTACAGTAATATTGAACAGACGAAATGGCTTATGCAGGCGAGGCAGCCTTTGCTGCTGATTGCGGCTCATTATGGCAGTTTTGAAATAATGGGATATATGCTCAGCGTGTTCGGGTTCGATATTTACAGTATCGCTCGGCCGTTAGATAATAAATTTATAAATAAATATCTGTACGGCATACGCCAGAAGAAGGGGCAAAAACTTATCGATAAAAAAGGCGCATCTGAACAGATGGAAAGCATCATTGCCGATGGTGCGACGCTGTGTTTTATCGCTGACCAAGACGCGGGCAAGAAAGGCGTGTTTGTGGATTTTTTCGGCAGAAAGGCCAGTACATATAAGAGTATCGGTTTGATGGCGATTCAGCACAATCTGCCCGTTGGTATCGGCGTCAGCAGAAGGGTGGAAAATAAATTTTTATTTGAGATCGAAATTGCCAGGCTGATCTTTCCGGAGGAATGGAAAGACAAGGAAAATCCCCTGGAGTGGATTACTCAGGAATATACCAAGGAGTTTGAAGAATCCATCCGCAAAGATCCAACTCAATACTGGTGGCTGCACCGCAGATGGAAAAGTCAGCCGAGACAACGAAGGGAAAAGTAAGCCCCCCGAATGAATCGAGGGGCCAAGGAGGAGGTGTGTTATTCGGCTGGTTTGTTCAGGAGTTTGTTTGCTTTCGATATCAGGTCGACAAGTTCGATTATATCAGCATCATCTTTTCTTTCGTTACCTATTTGCCTTGCTTTTTCGAGAGTATCGGCAAGTTCGGCACCTTTTGCCCAGTAGCTTTTTCGGAGTATTTCCGCAAATTCCGCTACAGTTGCGGCCAGTCTGAAATCTGTGCTGGTAGAATCTAAATCTTCGTTGAAATTCTCGGTAGAGATTGAATCGTTGAATTCCTCAACTTCATCGGTGTCCGGGTTTTTGTAGCGGATATAAACGGTTGCAACCTTGCCTTGATTTTCAGGCCAAAGCTTGAGTTCGTAAAGAGCAGTAACGTTATGGCCTGCTCCGGTTTCGCCGCCATCCTGCTTGTCGTCACGGAATTTTTCATCGGGGACATCTCTATTCTCATAGCCGATAAGGCGATAACTGCGAACTACGTTGGGGTCAAAATCAACCTGAATCTTGGCGTCCATTGCTACAACCTGCAAAGTGCTCGTCAAGTCATAATCGAAAAGGCGTCTGGCTTCTTCTATCGTGTCGATGTATGAATAGTAGCCGTCACCTTTGTCGCCGAGTTGCTCCATCAGAACATCGTTGTAGTTGCCCATTCCAAAACCGAGTGCTGAGAGCGTGATTCCCTTGCGTGATTTTTCTTTTATCATTTTGAGGATTTCATCGGGGCCAGTTCTGCCGACATTTGCGACGCCGTCCGAACAGAGAATGACACGATTGATGTGGCCTTCTTTGAAGGATTTTTCAGCCATTTCGTAGCCGATTCTGATTCCCTCTTCTGCATTTGTTGAGCCGTCGGTGTGGAGCGTTTCAATTGCGGAGACAATCTTATCCTTTTCGTCAAGGCTTTTGTGATCCAGGATTTTTTGGCCAGTTGAGCCGTAAACAGCGATTCCGATTTTGTCTTCGGGCTTTAGATTATCGACGAGCATTCGCAGTG
>CAZOPG010000059.1:0-8700 GCA_964581585.1 uncultured Planctomycetaceae bacterium
TACAGCATCGTAATCATCCACGACAATGTCTTTTACCAGTAGGGTAGCCTCGACCTTCTGGCCGTCCATTCCCCTGATAGTGCCAAGTTTGGAACTGGCAATGGTCGTTTCGATCTCGGCAATATCAAGGATCATATCGGTATCGAACAACTCATTATCATTAAATCTTTTGCTGGCGATTATAAATACTGCTCTCTTTGTTTTTGATTTTTCAGCAACTTTGGCACTCTGCTCTTTCTCAACCGGAACAATTGACAAAGCTTCTGTCGGATATCCAACACAAATTATATAAAGGGCCTCCTGCATCGGTTTCAAATTACATGCTTTTGCGACATTTTTGGGATCCAGACCCCCAATAGTTGCCGAGCCTAATCCAATTGCCACCGCTTGAAGTTGAAGATTCTGTGCTATGTGGCCGGCTTCAATAGAAATAAATTTCTGACCATTGTTTCGATACTTCGCCTCGACCTTTCTGGCTGAACCCGAAATTACAAAACTGCAAAGCGCTTTTGCGACAACCGGCTGTGCAAATGCGGCTGAATAAAGATTCCTGCGAATATCCCTATCGATCGTCTTTGTAATACTGTGTGATTCGGGATCATATCTGTACAATCCGTCGGGCAAAACAATGTGCAGCTGCATAGGATAGATCGCTCCTGCTGACGGTGCCGCCCGGAACCCTTTTTCCTCGTCGGTTATTCCCTGCCCTGCCCATGCAAGTTGCGCAATCTGTTCCAGCCGAAGTGGCTCGTCAGTGAAATCCCGAATGTTTCTGCGATGCTTTATCGCCTGTTCAACAGTTATCTTTCCCTTCGTATCAGGCGAGGGAAGTTTTATTGGTTCATGTCGTTTTATTACCTTGGCAGGCTGGGCAAAACAGAGACTGCTAAGCAGCAAGGTACAAATTATAATGATTGGCAAACGTTTCATTTTGCAAACCTCCAAAAATGGTTACGGTTAATCTTCGTCATACTCGATTGGTGTAACTTCGTTAAGCTTTGCATGCTTGAAAATCAGATGAATATTGCGAATGTAAATAAATGTGTTGAGCGAAAAGGACAGCATAAACAAAGGATGACGCATGTGAATCGAATAGATTAGAAGAACGATACTGCCCGCCAGCGAAAGGTACCAGAATATTTCCGGAACATGCGATCTCTTTTTATACTCGCTCACTATCCACTGGATAATAAATCGACCACCGAACAGTGCCTGGCCAATAAAAAAAACTATAGCCCACCCAGGGTCATTCACAACATATTCATTTATCGCGGTTTTGAAGAACTCGATCATTTTGTCTCTCCATAAAAAACATCTAATCCCCGCATTATAAGGCAGTTCAATATAAAATTAAAGAACAATGCCCCGAAAATCGATGAATATGGTACAGTGGCCAGTACTTTGCAATACCTTTTACTCCGGAGTTTTGGATGCCTCTGCCGAAACGACATAAGATTATGCCAATAATCGCTATAGTATATTGGCTGGTACTCGTAGTAGCTACACATATTCCAGTACCCAACTGGGTCGGGAAAACAGGCTTTTCAGACAAAACGATGCACTATTTCGCATACTTTACGCTGACCTGTCTTTTGTGGTATGCCCTGAGTCCTTATAAGAAAATCAATTGGCGCCGGCTCCGCGTCTGGCTGGTTCTTTTAGTGGTGGTTATCCATGGCATGTTGGACGAAACCTTGCAGGCCTATTGTGGACGCTCGGCTGATATACGGGATTTTTTTGCCGATGTACTCGGAATTTTAGCAGGTTTTGCGGTACTTTCTTTTTTAAGCTTCCCACGCACAATGCTGCTTCTGGGTATTACCTCAATGTTTGTCCTGCCCAGCATCACAAGATCAGGATTGGTACCTTCTGCAGGACTGGCTGATAAGGGAATTAATTTCGCCGCTTACGCATTTTTGACAGCCGGGTGGATTCAATACAAACGAGCAATATTGAAGCTGGATGTCGGCAAGGTTTATTCTTTAGTAATGTTTTTGCTTTTACCCGTTACAGTTTTAATATGTGTCAAATTATTCTGTATTTTCAGGGGCAGAGATTTCAAACTATCTTCCATGGCCGCCGCTGCAGCCGGAATTTTGACGGCAGCTTTTATAACATTCCTTTGGAACCACAAACGGTCAAAATAGATATTTTTGCTCCTGCTCATCAAACGTTTAGCAATACATTATCAATCAATCTGGCTGGGCCGATCTTTGCTGCCAATGCGACAAGCACCTTTCCTTTGACCATTTCAATTTCCTCGATCGTATCAGCGTTTACGATACTGATATAGTCGATTTTTATGTCCTTTCCCAACGCCAGTAGTTTTCGCATTTCTTCGGTAAGGTTTTTGCTGTCCAGCATCCCAGCTGCTATCAACACTTCACACTCCTGCAGAGCCGCATACAAAAGAGTCGCCTGCTTTTTCTCTTCATCGTTTAGATATTTATTTCTGCTGCTCATGGCCAATCCGTTTTTTTCGCGAACCGTCGGACAAACAATAATCTCCAGGGGCATGTTCAGATCTTCAACCATACGCCTGATAACTATCGCCTGCTGAGCATCCTTTTGGCCAAAGTACGCGATATCAGGGCCGACTATATTAAACAATTTAGTACAAACTGTTGTTACACCTCTGAAATGTGTTGGCCTGTTTCTGCCGCACAAAGGCTCGGCAAGTTTTTCAACTTCAACCCAACTGAGATTTTTCTGCGGATACATCTGTTCTGTCGAGGGAGCAAAAACCACATCAACATTGTTTTCCTTGCACCTTGTCAAATCGTTATCCAGCGGTCGTGGATACGCATTGATGTCCTCGCCGGGACCAAATTGAGTCGGGTTGACGAAGATGCTGACAACAACGAAATCACATTGTTCCCTCGCCGCTTTTACAAGCGATATATGTCCATCGTGAAGCGCTCCCATCGTCGGAACAAAGCCAACCCTCTTGCCCTTGGCTTTAGCTTCGGCAACCAAACCTCTGACACCTTTTATTGTTGTTAGCAGTTCCATCTTTTACCCCACAATGTAATTTTTTATCTTTTCGACGAGTGCACCAACACAATCATCATCCCTGCTGTCAAACTCCTCATCAGCGATGCGAAACAGAGGCGACTTATTCCAATCGGCAAAAAGCTTTTCATATTCCCTGTCAAGAGCCTGTAAAAAATCAAGCTTAATTTTCTGCTCATAAGGCCGTTTTCGCCCATGAATTCTCTTCATACACTCCTGGGGCGAGGTTTGCAAATAAATAACCAGCACAGGCTGGACAAGATCGGCGTTTACCGCATGATTAACCTTGGCATAAAGCGATTGCTGTCTACTGTTAAGCCAGTTTTTGGCATAGATAAGTTCCTTTTCAACAACATAATCGCCCACCGCAACCACTGTTGGCTTAAGAACTTTTGTGTTCAACTGTTCTGCCCTGCTCATCAGAAAAAATATTTCCGAATCCAGCGCAAATTCATTTTTGCCCGCATAAACCTCAGCCAGGAATGGGTTACTATCGTATTCTTCCCTAATCAATTCACAGCCGAGCCGCTCTGAGATAGCTTGGGCTAATGTTGTTTTTCCGGCACCGATAACCCCGGCAACAGAAATAAGCTGAGCCGCTTCAGGATTAAGTGCAAAGTCTCTTCCGCCGAGCCGATCTGCCAGTTGGCCCATTGAATCTTTCAAAACCGGATGCGTCAACGTCCTGTCAAGTTCACACATTCCGGCCAAAACAAACGACCGCAAATGCATTTGGCTGTGCGGAACCGTCAAGTCATCGGTCTTTATTATTTCACTGCCAAACAGCAGTATATCCAGATCGATCGTTCTGCTTTGCCATTTTTTGTCGGAGCCTATTCTGCCGAGAGTTTTTTCAATCCAGCTTGTTGTCTTGAGCAAATCCTCTGCTGACAGCGTCGTTTGGATCTCAACGACAGCATTAAGGAACTCAGGCAGTTTTTCATCTGATAGCGCTTCGGTCTCAATTACCGAACTGAGTCGACATATCTCAACCCCTTCGCTCTGGCTGAGCAAAGCTGTCGCTTGTTTTATATATTCAGCTCTGTCACCAAGATTACTGCCAAGAGCAATATATGCAGTGGTCATCTCAATCCTTACAGTTTCGCGAAACGCCCCATCGCTTCTTTCACACTATCAAGGCTGTTAAACGCGCTCAGCCTGAAATATCCTTCGCCGGCAGCACCAAAACCAGCGCCTGGAGTACCGACCACATTAGCTTTTTCCAGCAGCAGATCAAAAAACTCCCACGATCCCAAACCCTTCGGCGTTTTCAGCCAGATATAGGGAGCATTCACGCCGCCATAAACATCATAGCCCAGCTTACCCAGATCCCGTCGAATCCAAGCCGCATTTGCCATATACAATTCGATCGTGCTGCGAACCTGCTTTTTGCCTTGGTTGCTATACACCGCCTCGGCAGCTCGTTGAGTAACATACGAGACGCCGTTAAATTTCGTGCAATGACGCCTGTTCCATACCGGATTCAGATTAACAGCTTTGCCGTCTTTGGTATAAGCCTTCAGATCTTTGGGGACAACGGTAAAGGCACATCTGAGGCCGGTAAAACCTGCTGTCTTGCTGAAACTGCGAAATTCAACCGCTACTTCCTTTGCCCCTTCGATTTCATAGATCGAGTGAGGTATTGATTCGTCCGATATAAACGCCTCATAAGCTGCGTCAAAGAAAATTATTGCCTTGTTCTCCCTGGCATATGCCACCCATTCGGCCAATTGTTCCTTTGTTGCAACGGCACCGGTTGGATTGTTCGGATAGCACAGATAGATCATATCCACAGATTCTTTCGGCAGTGGGGGCAGAAAATTATTTTCGGACGTACAGGGCATATAAACAATTTTACTGTACCTATTTTTACCACTCACTTCTCCGCCCCGCCCAGCCATCACGTTCGTATCGACATAGACAGGGTACACCGGATCTGTCACAGCTACGATATTATCCACACCAAGAATTTCCTGAAAATTACCGGTATCACACTTGGCTCCATCACTGACAAATATCTCATCAGGACTTATCGATACGCCTCTGGAAGAATAGTCACCTCCGATAATAGCCTCTTTAAGAAAGGCATAACCCGTACCGCCATCATCATAGCCATGAAATGTCTGTTGCCGGCCCATATCATCGACCGCCGTTTTCATCGCTTCTATCACAGCCGGAGCCAAAGGCTCAGTAACATCACCAATGCCAAGTTTGATAATTTCAACGCTTGGATTGCTTTCGACAAATTTTCTTACACGACGCCCGATTTCCGGGAACAGGTAACCTGCCTGCAATTTCAGATAATTCTCATTAATTCTTGTCATAACAAACCTCTAAAATCCTTAATAATATACGTTAAATTTCGCTAAAAAAAAGCCGAAGTAATCCTCATGTTTTCAGGGATAAATGCGCCTAAATACTAACTGAAACGTGGAAAGCAGTAAATATGAAAATAATTTTAGATAAAATAACGCACAAATCCGTTGTTGTCAAGAATTTACAGCGGCCTCTCTCTTTGTCTAAATTATCTACTGTTGGCCATTTTGCCTTGCAATTGCCCAATTCTTGTGTTACAATCCCAAAAATGCTATGGGGGCTCAAGGAGGAGGGAGACTTTCGCGAGCCTACAGTGAGGAGTAACGTGCCGGGCTCATTTTCTGAGCTTATAGAGCCAGACAGCCGGTGGCGTTCACAATTTTTTAGACCTGACAGAGAAGTCTCTGCAACGGACTGCAGCAATTTTACTAACCAACGCTTAACCTTTTTGGAGCGAGTAAAAAAATGAAAAAACATATTCTAATCAGCTTATTGGCAGTATTATCACTGGCAACTATCGCCTCTGCGGCAACCTACACGGTGGACACCGGAGGAGCCGGCATTTATACTACTATTCAGGCAGCTATAAGTGACCCGCTTGTAGCTGATGGCGATGAGATAATTGTTGCGCCCGGTATTTATACCGAGAATATTGATTTTCTTGGCAAAGCGATAACCGTCCGCAGTGGTGATATAACTAATCCGGCCAATCCAAATCTCGACCCATCAAACACAATTATTTCGGGTACCGGCCTGGTTGGAAGCGGAACCGTCGTTACATTCAAAACGGGCGAAGGCGCCAGCAGTGTGCTAAAAGGTTTTGCAGTCATGTGGGGCTGGGCCAACTATGGCGGCGGTATTGCCTGTGAATTCTCTTCGCCAACAATTACCGAGTGTATTGTTACTCAAAACAACGCCGATTTTTACGGTGGTGGTATCGATTGCTACTACAGTTCACCAACGATCACCGACTGTTTAATTACCAGCAACTCTGTTTTTGACCCTAGCGGCACTATTGGTGTAGGCGGCGGTATCAGTTGCTACCTATCAGATCCACTTATTCTAAACTGTGCTATTACTAACAACAATTCATTATTGTCCGGTGGCGCTGTTTACATGGAGGATTCTGTTCCTGAAATACGCAATTGTACTATCTTAAATAATCTTAGCAATAACAACAGGGGTGGAATTTATAACAATACGATAGGAACTAATCCAAACATCATCAATTCCTCCCGTGATTAAAAGATTTGTCGGTTCATGAATTCGATTATCTGGGGCAACGGCGACGATCTATTCAGCTGCGAAGCGACATACTCCTGCATTCAGGATATTGATTCCGGCACAGGTAACATTCACACAAATCCGAATCTTGTGATCGATCCTTTCTTAGCCGGAGCATTCGGCCCATATTACCTCAGCCGTAATGCCGCCGGAATGCAGCTTGTTAACAGTGATTGTATTGGCGCTGGATTTGGTACGGTTGCCGATTTAGGTCTCGGCAATTACACCACCAGTTCTGACAACACCCAACCGTTAAGTACCGACCCTATCGATATAGGCTATTATAACACGGTCGGACCAATGACAACTTACACTTTGACGACCACAATTATGCCAACTTCAGGCGATGGTACGGTAACTACCGTCCCAGTTGTCGGTCCTTACAATCAATATGAAACTGTTCAGCTCACTGCTGTTCCGAGCCCAGGTCAGAGTTTTCTCAGTTGGCTTGGCACTGACGACGACACCCTTATAACTCCTACCAACACCGTAACGATGCACCCAAGTTTAGACATAGGTGGCATAGGCGTTATACCCATTACAGCGACCTTCCAGCCGGCGATACCGCAAGCGTTGACGATAATCGTAACCCCTCCCGGCGGGGCAATGACCTCACCAGTGGTTAGGACCGGTATAGTCAATGTTAGTGCAGGCGATGTTGTTACACTGGTTGCCGCGCCGGACCCCGGTTATATCCCGATATGGGTGGGAACCGATAACGATTCATCAATTTCCGTAACCAATACGGTTACTATGAACACAGGCGCCAACAGGACGGTTACTGTCAGCTTCCGTCAGCCAAAGAGTTTCTTTGTTCCCAGCGAGGAGCCTTATCATACTATTGGCTCGGCTATTAACGAAGCCCGCACCGGTGATGAAATTATCGTCTCTGCCGGCACATACTTTGAGCGGAATCTTAATTTCCAGGGAAAAGCAATTACCCTTGCCAGTGAACATCCCGACGACCCTTGCGCTGTTGCCGCTACGATTATAAATTGTTCAAATCAGGGCCGTGCCTTCACCTTCAATAACGCTGAAGGTCAAAATTCGGTTGTAAACGGTTTTACAATTATAAATGCGCAACCAATTGCCAACCCACAAGCATCTCCTGGCGCTGGTGCTACAGGAGCTAGCGCTCTTGGTGGAGCGATAGCCTGTTTGAATGCTCCAACTGCCGGTAGTCCGACGATTGCTAATTGTGTTTTCAGAAACTGCCAGGCGCTCGCACAAATCGGCGGCAATGCTGCCGCACCACCAGCTAAACCTGTGCCTTTCCCGCTACAACCTGCCCAACTACCCGAACCAGCACAAACCCCAAAGGGTGTTGATGGAGATGCCGGCATCGCAGGTTACGATGCTAATAACGGAGCTTTCGGTGTCGCAGGACAAGCTGGCGGTAATGGTGGAAGTGCCTTTGGTGGCGCAATGTATTTTGATACCGGCAGTAATCCGGTACTTCTAAATTGTAAGATCGACAGTTGCGCCGCTATCGGAGCGGATGCGGGAGCAGGCAGTAATGGTCAGGACGGACAAGATGGACAGGACGGACAGGACGGACAAGATGGTGGTGAAGGCGGCGAAGGTATTGTAGGTCCCCCTCCCGGTTCCGGTGGAGACGGTGGAGACGGCGGTGCTGGCGGTGTTGGCGGTATAGGAGGAGATGGAGGTGTAGGCGGTAATGGCGGTGACGGCGGACAGGCCGACGGTGGCGCAATATTCTTTAACCAGAATTGTAATCCCGCAATAAGCAATTTTAAAATTATTAACTGTAGAACCCAGCAGGGATTGGGCAATATCGCAGGATCAGGTGGTGCCGGTGGTGCAGCCGGTGACGGTGGTAATGGTGGTGAAGCAGGTGAAGGTGGAGCAGGCGATCCTCCTGGTACAGCCGGTACTATTGGTCTCGATGGTAATGGCGGAGTAGCAGGTAACGGCGGTGCCGGTGGTAATGGTGCACACAACGGAGCCTGGTCGCGTGGCGGAGCAATATTCTACAGCGACGGCTGTGTAGTCACAGTTTTAGATACAATAATCAGCAATAATCAGACATTTACCAACGTAGCATCATTTGCTTACGACGGCGGAGCT
>CAZOPG010000060.1:0-8689 GCA_964581585.1 uncultured Planctomycetaceae bacterium
TTTCGGTAATGTCCATTCCAGAAAGAATTTTGAGCCTTGCCAATACAGGGCCCTGCATATTCTTTGGGATATTGTCTCTCTCGATACACACGCCATCGATGCGATATCGCACACGAACACGATTTGCCATTGGCTCTATGTGAATATCGCTGGCTCTGCTGCGATAGGCTTCATCAATAATTAGGTTTACCAGCCTTATTACAGGGCCTTCATCATCGTCCTCGGCGGCTTCGGCACGACGAACCTCAGCCTCAATGGTATGACCAGCCGCGACCAACTCCGCAGCCGTGGCATCAATACTGCTCCGCACCTCATCGATCGTATGGTCGATCACAGAATTGATCTTAGTCGGACTGGCAATATAATATTCCGGCTCAGTGTTAAGCCTGAAGCGAAGGGTGTCTAGTGTATTCAGGTCCGAAGGGTCGCTGATAACAATCTGTAGCTTGCCGTTGGATTTACTTAGAGGCAAAACTCGGTGCTTTTGGACGACATCTTCTGGAATAAGTTTTAAGGTGCTTTGTGTTATCGGATGTTCATCCAGGTCAATATACTTAATTCCAAACTGTTTGGCCAGTGCCTTTGCTATATCGTCTTCACTTGCCAACCCCATTTCGACAAGTGTCTCGCCAATCCTGCTGCCATTGGTTTTCGAGGTTTGCAAGGCCTCAGATAGAGATTTCTTGTCAACCAGCCCCAATTTGTACAATATTTCGCCTAATCTTCTGTTTTTTTTTGCCATAATTTCGTATCTTACCCAGTTTCAAATCACCATAAACCTGCATTGTACCATTATCGGCAGATTTCGTCAATCCGACAAGTTCAATCTCAGCATATTTAAGGCGGTTTGAGCTGTTCGCGTCCGGATAAAATCCCTATTCCCGCGTGCAAAAGCGAAACGTTCGGCTCGACAGCCAGCCGGAGAATCCAACGCAATATATACCGATCCGACAGGTTTTTGTTCACTGCCTCCTTCCGGCCCTGCGATACCGGTTACTGCTATTGAAAAATCTGTGCTAGCTTTTTCTCTTGCCCCTTTTGCCATTGCCGAGGCAACCTGGCTGCTGACGGTCCCGAATTGTTCGATCAGTTCTGGTTCCACATCAAGTTGGCTTATCTTGGCTTCGTTGCTGTATGTTGTCCAGCCGTAAGTAAAATATTTGCTGGCGCCGGGAATATCGGTTATCCACTTTGCAATCAATACGCCAGTACAGGATTCGGCGGCAGCGACCGTCTTGCCTTGCCGGGCCAGTTTTTTTCCGACAACCTCCGCCAAAGTCTGCTCGTCTGAGCCAAAGATAAGTTCTCCGAGCAATCCGCCTAACATCTGTTCATCCTCTGTGATCATTTTTTTCGCCTGGCTTTGGTCCTGTGCCGTGGCAACGATATGCAAAGTAATTATCCCATAATCAACAGTACAATTTATCAGCGGGTTTCTACCTCTGTGCATAAGAGATCCGAGTTTTTCAGCGATATTGGATTCACCCGTTCCAAAACATTTCAGCTTTTTAACAAGAACTATCTCTTCCGAGACCCTCTTCTTAAGCTCGTCAATAACTTGCCCCTCAAACATCTGCCTCATTTCATAAGGCACGCCGGGCATCGCTGCGATAATTTTGTTTTTGTTTTTGTATAAAATACCGGCAGCGGTGCCAAGGTCATTGTCTAAAATTTCGGTACCTTCAGGCATATAAGCCTGTATGTTATTTTTGTCGGACATCTTCACACCGCGCTTCTTGAAAAACCCCTCCATCGTTTCAAGCAGCCCTCGCCGAAGTTGCAGTTCGACACCTAAAAATTCCGCAATAGCATGTCTCGTTAGATCGTCATCTGTTGGCCCAAGTCCGCCCGTTATCAAAATTATATCTGCCTTGCTCGAAGCCTCTCGCAGGCAATCCACGATAGCAGCAATTTCGTCCACAACTGTGTAGCCGCCGGCCGTTGGTATCCCGACTTCCAACAGTGCCTTACTGAGATATGCCGCGTTCGTGTCTACTGTCTGACCGGACAACAGTTCATTACCTATACTGATTATGGTTGCTTTTCTCATTTGCTTTTCAGATTTGTATCATTGCCTTAACAACGCCGTCATTATAGCCGGCCACCATATCAAACCCCTGCTTCGCCTCGGCAAAATCAAATTCATGCGTTATCATAAAATCAATTTTAGCCTTTCCCGAAGCAATCAATTCGACAGCCTCGGCCGTACAATTATTTTGCCGCCGAATATTAACAACGGTAATTTCTTTCCGACGTAACTTTTCAATCGCAAAGGAAATTCTCGGCTCTCTGGGAATCCCCACAAGAACCAGCCTTCCGCCCGGCCTAAGCAACTCTAATGCCTCATCAACGGTACTCTGCTGGCCGGCACACTCATAAACAACATCTATACCGCCCTGTTCCTGTTCGATTATTTGCCCGGCGATATTACCCTTGTCAGGATTGCCAACCCACGTCGCACCATTATTTTTCGCAAGGGCCATTCGTTCTTCGATCTTATCCGTCATATAAATTTTCTCTTTACCCTCCGCCAGAGCCGCAGCCATACAGCTAAGCCCGATCGGCCCTGAACCGAGTATAACGATTTTATCATTGTGCGGCATCCGCCCCTGCTTGACAGAATAAACACCAATAGCAAAAGGCTCGCATAACGCACCCTGGGCAAGTGTAATTTTATCAGTGATCGGCAGACAAGCCTCTTCCGGCATCACCATGTATTCACACAAACATCCATCTCCCTGGCCAGGCGTACCAAGAAAGCTCAGATTACGACAGGTATTTTCCCTACCGATTTTGCACTGGTCACACTGATGACAAGAAACCGCAGGCTCAACAACAACCGCATCACCGAGGTTCACCTTTGTTACAGCTTTGCCAACTTCGGCAACCGTAGCCGAACACTCATGCCCCACCATATACGGATACTGCACAACCTGCGAACCAATACACCCGGTCTCATAGTAATGCACATCACTACCACAAATGCCAACGACTTTCACCTTCAGCAGAACATCGTCATCTTTTTGAATCTCCGGCATAGGAACTTCAACAAGCTCCATCTGATTCAAACCGGTTAATACCTGTGCCTTCATTAAGTTACTCCAAATTTTTAAACGTTGAATCTAAAATTAATAATATCACCATCCTGTACGACATAACTTTTTCCTTCGAGCCTGGTTTTGCCCGCAGCTTTTACCGCCTTCTCATCGCCAAGTTCTTTAAGGTCTTCATAGCTCATCGTCTCTGCGCGGATAAACCCTCGCTGGATATCGCTGTGAATCTTACCCGCCGCATCTACAGCCGTCGTCCCCGAAGCGATTGGCCAGGCACGCACTTCATCTTTGCCGACCGTTAAAAAACTAATTAGTCCCAGAGCCGAATAACAGCTTTGAACAACTTTTATCGCCGCCGGAGCCGCTATCCCCATATCTGCCATGAACTCGGCCCTGCTGGCATCATCAAGCTGACTCAACTCATACTCAAGTTCGGCACACAAACTCACTATCGGCGTGGATTCGTCGATTAGTTCAGCAAAGGCCGATTTGTCGAATTCCGCACCCGCCTGATCTTCACCGACATTGACAACAACAGAGATTGGCTTTAGCGTCAAAAAGCCCAGAGATTTAATTAAATCCAGTTCCGCATCAGTTTCAATAGCGTCTTTAATTGATTTTTCATCCTCAATTGTTTGACGCAGCTTCAACTGCAATTCGTATTCAGCTTTTTCTTTTGCCTGGTCTTTGCTTGGCTTATTTTTTTGCTTTTCAAGCCTTTCGATACGCGTCTCAACCATTTCAAGATCAGCTAACAAAAGCTCGGTTTTAAGTTCGGACAAATCTTTTTTAGCCGCCTCGATGCCTCCCTCGCCAAAAGCCTTCAAAACCAGCACCAGCAGGTCCACTGTTCTTATCTTGTTAATCAACCGTCTCGCCGCCGCACGCGTATGTTCATCAGCAAAAGAGACTCCCGGCAGATCAAGACTGTCCATCGTCGCATACACCTTCTTTTTAGGCTTATACAAATCGTCCAGCCATTCAATCCTTTCATCCCGCACAGGCACGATCGCCTCGGCGATCTGCACAACTCCGGCCTGCGGAACTTCCTTGCCACTCACAGCGGCGATAATAGTACTTTTACCCGATTGCATTAGACCTAATAGTGCGGCTTTCAATTATATGCTTCCTTCATTATAAACACTGTTTCCATTCGAATCGTAAGCGACAATCACAGGGAAATCAACCACCTCAAGTCTTCTTATCGCCTCGGTCCCCAACTCTTCATAGGCTACCACCTCTGCGGAAACAATGTGTTTACTCAACAATGCTCCCGCCCCGCCCAACGCGGCAAAATGAACCGCGCCATATTTTTTCATCGCCTCCCTGACCTCACCGCCTCGATAACCTTTGCCGATCATCCCAGCCAGTCCTTTGGCGATCAGAGCCAGGCTGAACGGGTCCATTCGAGAAGAAGTTGTCGGCCCCGCCGAGCCAATAACCGCTCCCGGCCGGGCAGGCGTCGGACCAACATAATAAATTACAGCACCACCAAGTTCTATGGGTAACTGGCCACCAGCTTCAACCAGCTCACATAATCTTTTATGAGCCATATCACGAGCCGTGTATACAACGCCACTAATCAGTACCTCATCACCGGATTTAAGGTTCTCAACAACCTTATTATCTAATGGCGTTGTTATTTTTATTATCACCGCTTTCGTTCCTTAAACACACAAATTCTGGATAATCTGCCGAAACAGTCTTTTTCAAGTTGAATTATAGCCTTAAAAACAGATGGTTGCCATGAAAATGAAAAAATAAGGTTTTTGTGCTTTCCTGTCAATTGTCATTTAACGAATTGCATTAAATTGCTGTTTTCTGCGATTATTTAGTCAAAAATAAAATTATCTTATCAACTTAGGGATTATGACTTGATTTTTTGTTCAGTTAAAACCATAATCGCGTGCCTGAAGCCTCTTTGTGGAAATAGAGCTTCAATCGTGAACAGGTAACAAAATATTAAATCAGGTTATTTAAAGGCGTAAGAAAATGGCAGATCTCAAGGCATTAGGCGAGGCGATCATCAAGGGTGATCAAAAAACAGCGGTAGAAATTACCAAGGCAGCGTTAGCTGAGGACATGGCCCCCGAATCGATCCTAAAGGATGGACTCATCGCAGGCATGAATATTATCGGCGCCGCATTCAAGAAAAATGAAGTTTACATTCCTGAAGTACTCATCGCCGCCCGTGCGATGAAGTCAGCGATGGAATTTTTAGAGCCAAAGCTTGTCGAAGCTGGCGTTCAGCCAATAGCAAAGGCTATGGTTGGCACTGTCCAGGGCGATTTGCATGATATCGGCAAAAACCTTGTCGTTATGATGCTCAAGGGTGCCGGCTTTGAAGTTATCGATGTTGGTATTGACGTGCCGGCAGAAAAATTTGTAGAGCATGCAAAAGCCACAGGCGCCAAAGTTATTGGTTTGAGCGCACTGTTGACTACAACGATGCCCGCAATGGAGCAGGCTATCAAGGCTCTTAGAGATGCCGATATAGATGTCAAGATCATGATCGGCGGCGCTCCTGTTACACAAGGCTATGCCGACAAGATCGGTGCTGACGGCTACGCCGCAGACGCCGCATCAGCAGTCGATGTCGCAAAGGCAATGGTTGCATAACACTTAGCACAACCGAATATAAATACAAAAACAGCGGCCTGAATCCCGGTCGCTGTTTTTTCGTCCACTTGGCATAATGGACATTTGGCATAATTGGAATATTTACCCTAACCACTTGACTTTACGCCTTATGTTACAGATAATGGGTGTATGCGCGTTATAAAAAAACCGATTTTGGCTGAACTTTTTATGGAGACTGGCTTTGCGCCTCGCCTCCAGCAGGAGAAACAGCTTGGGGCCGTGGAAAAACTTTTCTGGATGACCGAGCCAAATCGGGATTATCCATTCGAATTTGTTTGTTTTCAGATTACCGGCTACCGCCTCAAAAGCACCAAACCAACCGAGTTAATCAAAGGCGCCGAACTGTTTGAAGATTTGCCAGTTTTTATCGCAAAGCTTAGCGGCAGGCTGAAACTCAAGGCCTCTGAACAGCAAGAACCTGTTTACAGCATCGATCAATTAGCTGAGAAACTTTCCGTCTCCACAAAAACGATCAACCGCTGGCGAAAACACGGATTGCCTGCGGGAAGATATATTTTTGATGACGGCAAGGTACTGCTGGGCTTTACAGAATCAAATGTATCAAAATTTATTGAAAGGCACCCCGAACTTATCCGTAAAGCCTCAAATTTCAGCCAACTCAGTTCTTCGGAAAAAGATCAGATGATACAGACCGCTGCCGAACTTGCCCAGGGCAGTCAACTTAGCAGACGCAAGATAATAAAAAGCATTGCCCGACAACTCTGTCGCGCCGATGAAACAATCAGATATACGCTTGCTGAATATGAAAAACAAAATCCCGGCAAACCCGTTTTCAAAAAGTCCTGCGACACCCTAAGCCCCAAAGATGCAGCTGTTATCTATAATATGTTTAAAGCAGGGACAAAGGCAGGTGAATTAATAAAAAAATTCCACCGAAGCAAGAGTTCCATTTACCGCATAATAAATCAACAGCGGATTAAGCATTTATGGAGTCTTCATCTTGAATACATCGACAGCGCTGAATTTTTTGAAGATGGTGCAAAAGAAAAATTTCTCGGCCCAAAGCTGAATATCTCAAAAACCCTTACTCTCGAAAAAATTCCACTTGGCCAAACCACCCCTGATTTCTGGCCGCAATATCTGGAAATATTGAAAACAATTTCACCAATGAACCGTGACAGGGAGATTGAATTATTCGCCAGATATAATTATCTTAAATATTTGGCATGCATTACTCGCCCAAAATTCAATATGACAAGCCCCATGAGCAGTCTGATAAACGAAGTTGAAAAATACCTCGCCCAGGCCGAGCAAATCAAGAATATGATTATCGAGTCCAACCTTCGCCTGGTTGTCGGCATAGCCGGCAGACATGCTATTGGGGCAAATTTACAAGACCTGGTTAGTGAGGGCAACTTTGCTTTAATGCGAGCTGTTGAAAAATACGATTACACTCGCGGTGTTCGCTTTGCCACTTATGCTTCATGGGTCATCGCAACCGACTTTGCCCGCAGCATACCGGCCGAAACCAGGCGTCCCGACAAGTCAGGCCGTACTGATTTGGCTAATATCCAGCAGGACATGAGAAATATCACTGCTCCCGGCATTGAAGCCCTGGAAACTGCACATAGAAGTCTTGAACAGGTGATAAAGAACAATTTGACCGAAAGGGAACAATACATCATTCGTTACCATTTCGGCTTGGTTGGATCGACAGTTAAGAAGAAATCAAAAACCTTAAAGCAGATCGGTCAGGAACTTGACCTGACCAAAGAACGGATTCGCCAGATAGAACTCGGTGCACTGCAGAAGTTAAGACAATGCCTCAGCCAGGAAGAATTCGAATTGCTGACCGGTTAAATGAATTTGCATTAAATCCAAGACATGCTAAAATTATATAAAACTTTTTGATAGGAAGAATCAGATGGAAACTATTGGCTTTATAGGTGCCGGCAATATGGCAGAGGCCCTTATCAAGGGTATCATCAAAAGCGGCCTGTGTGAGGCTAAGAATATCCTCATCAGCGATATTCAATCGGACAGGCTCGAAAAACTCTGTACCGAATACAAAATCAGCTCGCTTGAAGGCAATACTGAACTTGTTCAAAAGGCTGACATACTGGTTTTAAGTATCAAGCCTCAGAATATGCAGGTAGTGCTTGAAGAGATTGCAGGCAGCTTAAAAAAGACCGCTCTTGTAATATCAATAGCTGCCGGGGTTACGACAACACATATTGGAACCGTGTTGGGCGATGTGCCGATTATTCGCGTCATGCCAAATACTCCCGCATTAATAGGCCACGGTGCCGCAGCGTTATATGCCACCCACAAAGCTGAGCCAAATCTGAAAAAGGCTCTAAAAATATTCTCAGCCGTCGGCAAAGCCTTTGTTGTTTCCGATGAAAATATGATTGACGCTGTTACCGCCCTGAGCGGTTCCGGCCCAGCCTATTTCTTTTTACTAATGGAAGAAATGATAAAAGCCGGTATTGAACTCGGCCTTAGCGAAGATTTGGCAAGAGATTTGGTTCTGCAGACAGCAAAAGGGTCTGCACTTTTAGCCGAACAACGAAACGAACAGGCTGAAAGCGTCTCTGCTTTACGTCAGAAAGTTACCTCTCCCGGCGGAACCACCGAAGCGGCTATCAAGGTTTTTGAGAACGACCAATTTGGCGCAACGGTTCTGATGGCACTACAAGCCGCGGCTGAAAGAAGCAAACAACTCTCAGCCAGCTAACAGGTGCAGGAATGTACTCTGTAATAATCAACAAAATTAAGGGGAACTTTTCTTCTGTGAGGTTGTATAACACAGCAGAAAGAAACTCATTAATCCTGGGCTTATGAATGAATTAAGATATAAAGATTGTCAGGGATGTCGTTAGCGTCGATACTGATTCTTTCAATTTTTTAGTTCAGAGATACCAAAGACCTGTTATCAGTATGATAAATAACATTATAAATGACCATCATCTATGTGAGGATATAGCTCAGGATGTATTTTTTACGGCTTTTAGAAAGCTAAAATCTTTTGATCC
>CAZOPG010000061.1:0-8540 GCA_964581585.1 uncultured Planctomycetaceae bacterium
CATGTCAAGCTTTGTCCAAGTCTTAACAAAGCTTGTCCCCCTCACAAATAAGCATGTTTTTTTCTCTCAGGTATCGAGGAGAATCCGAGCGGCGAGTTCTTGCCGACATGATGGACGTTTCGTTCAGACTGTCCCCGATCCGTGAATGAACCGCTATAGGGAGAGAGTAGGAATAGTAATAGAGTCCCGCGACAGTTCTATCCTTTTCCAATTAAACACATGGTTTTAAATTTTCTATTGTCTTTGATTAAAATTTCAGGTTTTTATCTCTACTACTTTTTCGGAAGTTACAGTATCTTTTCTAATTACTATTTTTGCCGTATATTATCCATCATTCAATAATATTTTATCTAAAATTGCGGCCTGCCTCCATAAAAGCTTTTATATTCTTTATTGGTGTTTCAGGCGGCAAGTCACAGCCTGTACTCAGAATAAAATTAGGATACGGTTTCATATTTTCCAGCAATTCAACAGTAGCTTCCTTGACTTCTTTAACAGTACCATTTACCAGCACTACAGTAGGACTTATATTGCCGAATAAAATAACATCCTCAGGAACCATTTTCGCAATTTTTATCATGTCTATACCTGTCTCAGGTCCATCAAGACTTATGCCTGAAACTCCTATAGAAACCATCTCTTTTACTAAATGCATCGTGTTGCCACATACATGGTAGATAGTTTCAACGTTAGAATATTTATAACTTTCCATAATATGGTGAACATAATGTCCACTGAATTTTCTAAATTCCTTAGGCCCTAAAATAGCAGCTGTTGGGTCAAGCACGCAAATAATATTTGCACCAGCATTAACCATAGCCAATGCATATTTCTGAATTATTTCTGTTGAAAATGCACATAACCGCGACAATCTTTCCGGCTCAAGTATTGAATCCATCGCAACTCTTTGTGCCGATTCTAACAAGCCTGCAAGAGTAACTGGCCCTATGACATAAGCGCACTTGAGGATTTCCTTCGGTAAAGTAGTTGCTGTCAATTCCATGGTTTTAATATAAGAATGGATTCGTGCATCCTGCAATATATTTATTCTTCGATAATGGTCAAGCTCATGGATATTCTCTAAGGGATGTTTTTCCACACTGCTCGATTCATGTGTCGGAAATCTTACTGGCAGACCCAATGCATTTGCTTCCACCGATAGATCCATCATCATAAAGGCCACGTCAGGGGCAAACAATTTGAACAGGCTGTTAATGCAGGAAAAATGTAAGCCATGGTTTTGTTGCGTTAGCTTTATGCTACTGCCTATTAGACCACAGCCGGGAAAACCTGCCAAAGGCGCAATAATTCTTCTGTTTTCGGAATAAGCCTTTTGTACTAAATTAAGAATTTTCTTTTTGCGTTTCATATAAGCACCTCATAGCACTGTTCGATCACAATCATGTAAAATACCCCGCAACCGAACTCGTTCAGATGCGGGGTATCGTAGTTTTATAATTCTGGCGATTCGCTTTACACTTCCTTGGCGTTGACCCACTTCATCATTTTTCGGAGCTTTTTGCCCACTGTTTCCAGCTTACTGTCGTGGTCCTTATTGTACTTTTCGTTGAAGTTTTTCAGGCCACCCTTGTATTCTGCGACCCATTCCTTTGCGAAATCGCCTGAGGTGATCTCGCCGAGAATCTTTCTCATTTCGGCCCTGGTCTCATCGGTGATTATCCTGTCGCCTCGACTCAGGTCGCCGTATTCGGCGGTGTTTGAAATGCTGTACCGCATATAGCTCAGGCCGCCCTGATACATCAGGTCAACGATCAGCTTCACCTCGTGCATACATTCGAAGTATGCGATCTCCGGCTGATAGCCAGCCTCAACCAGCGTGTCGAAGCCGGCTTTGATAAGCGCTGACAGTCCGCCGCAGAGTACTACCTGCTCGCCGAACAGGTCGGTCTCGGTTTCTTCCTTGTATGTGGTTTCGATGATGCCTGCCCTTGCTCCGCCGATGCCGTTGGCCCATGCGAGAGCGATAGCCTTTGCGTCGCCGGTAGCGTCCTGCTCAACAGCGATAAGGTTCGGCACGCCGCCACCCTTTTCGTATTCGCTTCTTACCAGGTGGCCTGGGCCTTTGGGGGCGATCATTACAACGTTGACGTTCTTGGGCGGAACGATGTACTTGAAATGAATGTTGAAGCCATGGCAGAATCCAAGTGTCTGGCCGGCTTTGAGATTGGGGCCTATCTGAGTTTCATAAACTTTGGCCTGCACTTCGTCCGGCAAAGTTACGATTACCAGTGCGGCGTCGTTCATCGCTGTTTTGATATCGCTGGGGGTGAATCCGTGCTCCTGTGCCAGCTTGTAATTATCAGTACCTTCCAATTCAGCGACTGCAACTTCGATTCCGCTATCGCGAAGGTTCTGGCTGTGGGCATGACCCTGACTTCCATAGCCGACTACTGCGACTTTTTTGCCCTTGAGTGTATCGATTGGTGCATCTTTTTCATAATAAATGGTTAGCATTTTGGTTACTCTCCTTTTACTGTTTCTTATAGTTTAATTGTTATTATCAGCCGGCTTTGCATACCGCGCCATCGCGACGGTGCCGGTTCTTACAACGCTTTTAATGCCATAAGGTCGGCAGGCCTCAATAAAGGCCTCTATCTTCTCTTCCGGCCCTGAAACCTCCACCATAACAACTTTTTGGCCAATGTCCACTATTTTTGACTTAAACATTTCCACCATCGCGAGGATTTCAGGCCTTTTTTCAGCTGGTGCGTGTACGCTTATCAGCATTAAATCCCGTGCAATAAGCGAATTACCGGAAAAATCCTGCACCTTGACGACGTCAATTATTTTGGCCAGCTGTTTGCGAACCTGTTCAACCATCCTATCATCGCCAAGCACGACGATTGTCATTCTACTCAACTCCGGGTCGTCTGTTCTGCCGACCGCCAGCGAATCGATATTGAAGGCCCGAGCCGCAAACATCCCGGCAACGTGTGCCAGTACGCCGGGCCTGTTCTGAACTAATGCGCTTATTATGTGTTTCATAGGTACTCCTTTTGATTAGGAATTAAGCCATACTCTCGAAGATATCCAGGCCGTCCATTTCGTGCAGGCTCTTTCCTGCCGCGACCATCGGCCAGACATTTTCTTCTCGCTCAACTTTGAAATCCACCACGCAGGGCTTTTTCAAGTCGAGCATTTTGGCGATGGCATCTTTAACGTCAGTCTTTTTATCAACAGTTATTCCGACAGCTCCGAAGGCTTCAGCTAGCCTGGCAAAATCAGGATTTTGCAGGGACGTCTTTGAATATCTTTTCCCGTAAAAGAGTTCCTGCCATTGTCTGACCATTCCCATATAGCCATTATTTATTATACAGACCTTTATCGGCAGTTCGTATTGAACGGCAGTGCTCAACTCGGTCAGTGTCATATTAAAACTGCTGTCGCCGTCAATATCAATGACCAGCTTATCCGGGCAGGCAATCTGCGCTCCGATAGCGGCGGGTAGGCCGAAACCCATCGTTCCAAGTCCGCCGGAAGTTATGAAATGACGCGGCTTATTGAATTTATAAAACTGAGCGGTCCACATCTGATGCTGGCCGACGCCGGTAACGATTATCGCATCGCCTTTAGTAGCCTGGCACAACTGCTCAATTACATATTGCGGCTTGATAGTGTCCGTGTTCGTGTCGTAACGCAACGGGAAATCGGCTTTCCATTTGGCTATCTGGTCAAACCATTTCTGGCGGGGCCTGTGTTTGACGGCCTCGGTTAACTCAGCAAGAATTTTTTTGGCGTCTCCAACGACTGGGATGTCAACGCGAACGTTTTTGGAAATACTGCTCGGGTCAATATCAATGTGGATGATCTCGGCGTTGGGAGCGAAGGTTTTTACTTTTCCTGTTACCCTGTCCTCAAAACGAGCGCCTATCGCGATTAACAGATCGCAATCCTGAACGGCATAATTAGCATAAGCAGTGCCGTGCATTCCGAGCATGTCCAGCGATTCGGGACTGGCCTGGTCATAACTGCCAAGGCCTAGCAGCGTCATTGTAACGGGCAGGTTCGCTTTTTGGGCGAAAGCTCTCAGCTCTTCGCTGGCATTGGCGGTAATGACGCCGCCACCGACGTAGAGGACAGGTTTTTGGGCATTGTTTATAGCTTTGGCAGCGTTTTTCACCTGACGAGAATGTCCGTGAGCCTGCAATTTATAGCCAGCCAGTTTCATCTGTTCCAAAGGCTGTAACTGGTATTTCGCAACTTCGATATCGACGGGAATATCAATCAACACCGGGCCGGGCCGACCGGTCGAGGCGATGTAAAAAGCCTCGCGAATCGTCCGCTGCAGGTCCTTGATATCCTTTACAATCACGTTGTGCTTTGTGATCGGCCGAGTGATTCCGGTGGTGTCGGCTTCCTGGAAAGCGTCATTGCCGATCAGGTCGGTTCGTACCTGTCCCGTAATCGCGATCAGCGGTACCGAATCCATCATTGCTGTTGCCAGGCCTGTTGTCAAATTGCATGCTCCTGGCCCTGAGGTTGCGACGACGACGCCAACCTTGCCGCTGGCACGTGCATAAGCGTCGGCCATGTGGCAGCCGCCTTGCTCGTGACGTGGGATGAAAAAGTTGATCGGTGCGTCATAAAGCCGGTCGAATAACGGCAGCACTACGCCGCCGGTGTATCCGAACATTGTATCGACTCCCTGCTCAATGAGGGTATCGACGATGATTTGCGCACCGGCCTCGACGGGCAGATCGTGGGGTTTTTGGGCAGAGTCGCCCTTGTCTGTGGAACCTTTAGCCATTTTTCTACTCCTGATAAACGTTATCGTTACTCCAGCTACCTGCGGCTCTTCTGGGCTGTTTCTGCCCGGCTCATCGGTTCGACCCAATCGAACTGACCCGCCAAGGCAGCTTTGAAAACCCTACCGCAGTGCCGTAATCACAGCACTTTGTGTGTCTCAGGACACCTTACTATGACGGCAAGTTTACCATAAAAGCTTTTTCCTGTCAATTAGTTTTTTTATATTAACACAACTACCTGTGTCGGTATTATTTCCGCAAAACTGTGAAAAAAAAGAGACAGCCCCGATTATGTGGGGCTGTCAATCCATAAAAACAAATCCATTTGTCAGTAGGCAATTACTGCGTTTATCTCATGTGTACAACAATTTCTACCCGTCGATTTCTTGATTTTCCTGAGCCTGTGGAGTTTGGCGCGATAGGTCTGCCCTGGCCGCAACCGACAGCGCGAATTCTATCATCGGATATACCGTTTGAATTCAGATGTCTCAGTACCGACAGGGCACGCTGGGAGGAAAGCTCCCAGTTGTCTTTCCATGTCGACTTTTTGATCGGGTCAGAATCACTATGGCCTATAACGTCAATCAGCCTGCTGCTGTATTTTTCGTTCAGAACCGAGACGATATGATTTAGGTCGGTTTTGGCAGCAGTTATGAGAGTTGCCTTGCCGGAACTAAAAAGTATAGTGTTTGGAAGCGTAACAGTGATCGTGCCGGCGGCTGTATCAACTTCTGTTGCATAATCTCCAAATGGAGATTCGTTGCGTTCTTCAATCTGTTTTTTCATTTCTTCAAGCGTCAATTCCCCTTGGGCGAGTTGTTGTGCCATTGCAGTTTTTTCTTGCGTAGAAGCGTCAAGAGTTTCACGGCAGTTGCTATACAAACCCTTCAGGTTCTGGTGCTCGACATTCAAAGCGTTATAACTTTTTTTCCAGTTATCACAACCCATGATAAAAGTCGCTGCCACAAATGCCATTGATAAAAGAATAGTTTTTTTTGTTAATGCCTGCATTGAATGCCTCCTTAATAAGAATCCATTATTTACTACTTTCTACTACTATGGACTAAAGCCACATTTTTTTCAACAGTTATTATTCTAATGAAACAGGATAACACTGAGATAGTTCCTGATCTCGTTATGGAAAATCATAACCGCAAACAGTCCCAAAGACAAGAAGGGACCATAAGGAATTTGTCGAGTTTTTTTAAAAAACATCTGGAAACAGGCCCAAATCAGTCCTGAAAATGGGGCAAGGAAGAATGCGACCACCACCAAAACCGGTCCTATTACCGCCCCGGCAGCACCCATCAAATGGACATCGCCAAGACCCATTGCCTCTCTGCCAAAGGCTAATGTACCCAGAATTCTCGTGGCCCAGACGATAGCAGCGCCAATAAAATAGCCGTAAAGGCTACCCAGAAATCCTGCCACAGCGGGAAGTTGCGAGAAGTTTATCCACCAGTCGGTAACCGGTTGGCAGCTTTTATATACATACAACGCCAAATATGAACAGGCTACGATTGGCAGGAGAAAAAGCAGCTCTTTGAGCATTTCGACCCTGTGATTGAAATTCTCCTCCTGTTGATCATCTGTTTCTGAGGAATTTTGGGTATCGTAACTTCTTTTTATCAGGCCAAACAGTAATAGCGACATCGAAATAGCCAACCCTATTGCCGCTCCGACCGCCAAAGCAGCTGTTTGGGCAGAGGCGACGGGGAAAAAATCATAGGTAACAATGTCAGCGGGGCTGATTATCGCCCCGGCAACTGTCGAGCCGATGATGCCAACGGCGGTAGCGAACCAGCAGACCGAAAGGGGTATGACCCATAATTCCAAATCAATTGCCGAGGCGGCCAGCAGAGAGGCCAGCAATGTGATGTGAATAAGGTAGACAAACCAGCCGCCGGAAGTGAATGTTCCAAGCCCGCTGCGGGCCTCGGTCATGAAATATAAAATGTACAGCGAGGTAAAGAGCAGGCCTGTTATCAGTTCGACGATAAAATATCGCGGCGATATGGGGGCTTTGCAATGTCTGCATTTGGCTCGCAAAATCAGCCAGGAAAGTAAAGGGATATTGTCATAAAAAGCGATCTGTTTGTTACAGGACGGGCAGGAAGATGGAGGAGTTATGATGGATTTGTCTCTCGGCAACCGATAAATTACCACGTTCAGAAAGCTTCCGATACAGCAACCTGAGGCAAAAAGAAATATAATCCAATACCAATCGGGTACCACGGCACATCCTTGTTGTGATAAAAGTTTAACGTTTTTGTTTGTTTACATCGCCTGCGACTTTCATCTGCAGGCCGAAAAGGCGAATGAAGCCAGTAGCGTCGGCGGGGTTGTATTCGTCACCCATTGTGAAACTGGCCAGGTCACTGCTGTATAGACTCTTTGGACTCTTAATTCCGGCGAGTGTACAACGGCCTTTGAAGAGTTTCAGTTTTACCGAGCCTGTAACGTTACGCTGAGTCATATCAACGAAGGCGTCGAGCGCCTCTCTGAGTTGGCAGAACCATTGGCCGTTATATACCAGGTCAGCGTATTTTAGTGCGACCTGCTGTTTGTAATGCATCGTTTCGCGGTCGAGGGTAAGGCTTTCAAGAGCGCGGTGGGCGGTGATCAGGATCGTTCCGCCTGGCGTTTCGTATACGCCGCGAGATTTGATGCCGACAAGGCGATTTTCAACAAGGTCGGACTGACCTATGGCGTGCTTACCGCCGATGCTGTTGAGGGTCTCGATCATTTTTACTCCGCCGACCGCTCTTCCGTTGAGCTTTGTTGGTATGCCTTCGACGAAGTCGATCTTGATGTATTCTGCTTTGTTTGGTGTTTTTGAAACGGGCCTGGAGATTGTGAACAAACTATCCTTAGGCTCGTTGGCCGGGTCCTCAAGATCGGCGCCTTCATGGCTTATGTGCCAGAGATTGCGGTCACAGGAGTAGATTTTTTTCTTGCTCTGATCTATTGGAATCTTATGTTTTTTAGCGTAATCAATAGCCGCTTCTCTGCTGGTCAGCTCGAAATTGGAATCTTTCCAGGGAGCGACGATTTTCAGTTCCGGACCAAGAGCCATAAAGGTCAGCTCAAAGCGGACCTGGTCGTTACCCTTGCCGGTGGCTCCATGAGAAACTGCTATGGCGTTTTCAGCATGAGCAATATCAACCTGATGCTTTGCAATCAGCGGACGGGCGATGCTGGTGCCGAGCAGATAATCGTTTTCATAAATCGCACCGCTTTTGAGCATCGGCCAGATATAATCTTCGACGAATTCCTTGCGCAAGTCCTTTACGATACATTTTACCGCGCCGGTAGCCAGAGCCTTTTTCTTAATGCCCTGCAACTCATCGCCCTGACCAAGTTCAGCGGCAAATGCGATTACGTCATAGCCGTAAGTTTCCTTCAGCCAGGGAAGTATTACGCTCGTATCGAGTCCACCGCTATATGCTAAAACTACTTTCTTAGATTTGGCCACAGTATTTTTCCTTAATTTATTCATTTTTTATTGAGGGCACGATCCAGCCCTGCCACCAATTATACAAAGCTGAACCGGTTTGGCAAATAAATTAAAACAACCCCACATACCGCCATTTATCGGGGTCATTGCGAGGCCAAAGGCCGTGGCAATCTTGTTTTTTACCATTTGCATTTTGAATTCCAACCTTTTATAATACCCCAAAAGTCGTTATCCATTAATTACAGAGATTAACGAAAAAAATATCCCAAATTTTAATCTGAAGCGCAACATTATTTATCCGCTCCATAACACCTCAT
>CAZOPG010000062.1:0-8334 GCA_964581585.1 uncultured Planctomycetaceae bacterium
CAACATCTATCCGTGGGTTGCAGGTAATCAATCCAGCTGGCGGAGTTAATACGATATTTATTTTTTTCGATGTTTTCTAAGTTGTTCAAGCAGGTTCTGCATGTCTGCTGGGGGCGGGGCCTCGAAAGTTATCAGCTTTTCCGTTTCGGGATGTTTTATCTCCAGCCGCCAGGCATGCAGGGCTACGCGGGGCATTAACGGTTCCTCGGCAGCAGGTTCTCTATCTTCAATCTGCCAGGGATAAACGACCTTTCCGCCATACATAGTATCTGAGACTATCGGGTGCTTAATGTATGCCAGGTGCACTCTTATCTGGTGGGTTCGGCCGGTTCTTGGGCTTACCTTTATGAGTGAATATCCTCTGAATACTTCCATTACTTCATAGAACGTTACCGATTCTTTTCCGCCCTCAGCTCGAACGGCGTATCTTTCGCGAAATCTCGGATGGACGCCAAGCGGCTGGTTGACACAGTCGGCAGTCAGTTCCGGTACACCATGGGCAATTGCCAGATACGTTTTTTTTGTCTGCCTTTGCTCAAACTGCCGAGCGATTCTCCAGTGAGCGGTATCGGTTTTTGCCACGATGAGTACGCCGGTCGTGTTGCGGTCGAGGCGATGTACTATTCCGGGCCGAAAATCTTCACTGCCTGTGGAAAGTTGCTTAGCATAATACACCAGACCGTTAATGAGCGTGCCTTTTTTGTATCCCCTTGCCGGGTGGACAATAAGGTTGGCCTGCTTGTTAATGACGATTATATGGTCATCCTCATAAATTATATTTAACGGAATATCTTCGGGCGTGATCTCCTTAACTTCCGGCGGGGGAAGGATTATGTCAACGATGTCGCCAGGACTGATTTTGCAGCTCTGCTTGGCCGGGGCGTTGTTGACCCTGACGCCCTGTTCCTTGATAAGCTTTTGAATTGTGTTTCTGCTGAACTGGCTGAACCGGCTCTGTAGATATCTATCGAGCCTACGGTGCACGATCGTATTACCAACCTGCAGTTGCTGATGTTCAGCTCCTTCGGCGGATATGATACCGTTGTCGGGCTTTGAAAGCTCTGACGATTGTTCCAACTGTTCATCCATAACAGCTATTCACCGGTGGAGTTTGTTTCCGCGGCGGGCACCTGGATATCAGAAAAGACAGATGTCGGCTCGGCAGTTTCAGGCTCCGGGGCGGCTTTGGTGAAAAATACTTTGCCTTTGTAGTCGCCTATGGTCTTGGCCCGCAGTTGTGCCCTTGCTGCGCATAGCGAGGTTTCATATCGCGGGTCGGTGGAAATTTCCTGATATATTTTCATAGCGCCTTCAAAATCGCCCAACTCTTCAGCGCACAGGCCCAGCCCGAATTTCGCCATGCCAGCCACTGCCGCATTGTCGGGCGCTTTGTCCAGTGCTTTCTGATAAATTGTTTTTGCCTGGTTGATCTGGTATTGGAAGACCTCTGTCGTTGCCTCTTCCGCTCTGTAGTGAAGCTCAGCACGGATGATCTCAGCCTGCTTGACCAGTGCTATTGCCGATGAGGCGGGGGAGACAAGTTCAGCTTCCACTGCCAGGGCTTCAAGCTGTTTTGCAGTAATAAAAAAGTCGTCAGAAATTGCAAGGCCCTGTATTCTGCCCTGGACGGTTTCTTCTTTGCTGCGGTTAACACGTTCAAGATAGCTTGTCAGCTTTTCTTGACTTTTGCCCGTTTCGGTCCCACTGGTATAGTAAAAATACGAATAAATTCCGATAGCAACAACAAAAATTGCAACTATGATAATCACGTTGCGATTCTTGCGAACAAATTCCGGAAAGTGCATTACCCAGTCGGCCAACTCGTTCGTGGCCAGTTCGTGACGACGCTCAGATTTCATTTTTTACCTCGTTTAACCTAAATGATTGGTTTCCCGCCTGCGCAGGACACCAGATGATTATAGAAAGTTTGCTTTTATCTTGCAATAGTTGTTTACAGATACTAAAATTTTACGTTTCGGCCGCTTTTAGGCCAAATCTGCACAGATTATAAAGGAAAAGCCCGATGTATAAAGTCTTTAAGTTGAGTATTCCGAATTTTTTTTTAATTTTTTTAATTTTTTTATGCATTTTTGCCATTTTTGACACATCTATGGCGGCCCAGGAGCTTGATAAGAGCAAATATATTACGGTGGATGAAATTTCCGCGGGGATGAAGGGGTATTGTAAAACCGTTTATAAAGGCGTTGAAATCGAGGAATTTGCCCTTGAGGTGGTTGATGTTATTCACGATACTCAGCCGGGCAAAGACGCTATCTTAGTTCTCGGCAAAGATGAGCGTTTCATTCATACCGGGCCGGTTTCCGGCTGCAGCGGTTCGCCAGTATATATTGACGGCAGACTAGCTGGAGCACTGGCTTTCGGATGGAATTTCAGTAAGGACGCCCTGTACGGTGTAACACCAATTGCTGAAATGCTGCGTGTTGGAACAAGAGAAAATGTTCAGCCGGAGAGCTTGTATTCGAATATGACTTTTGATCTTTCAGGAGAGATTGACCTGAAAAAAATCTACGCGAAGATCACTTCGCTGACAAAAAAAACAACGGCAGTGCCCAATGGGGCACAAATTCTTTCCTGTCCTCTTATGACATCTTTGCCTGAAAGTGCGTGCGAGAATATGAAATCTTCTTTCGCCCCGTTCGGACTTGTTCCAATCGCCGGCGCCGCTGGTGGTAATGGCAGACTGAGCGAATACGAGGATATAGAACTTGTCCCCGGCAGTATTCTGGCGGTGCCGTTGATAAGCGGTGATATTACAGCCAGTGCAATCGGCACAGTTACCGAAGTTATCGATGATGAGGTTTATGGTTTCGGCCACAGCTTTCTCGGATATGGGCAGGTAGATTTGCCGATGGCCACGGGATATGTTCATACGGTTGTGGCAAATATTGTAAGTTCGTTCAAATTCGGCCAGGCGATAGATATCAAAGGTGCGTTGCGTGGTGATGAATCGACCGCGGTCTTTGGGCGAATCGGGCAAAAGGCAAAAACAATACCCCTGCGGATATTTATCGACCGCTTCAATGATATCCCCAGAGAGTATAACTGTCAGATAGCGGTTAACCGGATGTATACACCGGTACTGACAGCTTTTGCCATATCTGGTACAGCCCTTATGTCTGGAGAATTGCCGCTAGACCATCTTATCGAATACAAAACCAGAATAAATCTGGCCGGCTATGATTTGATCAGCTTTGAAAATATTTCCACTAGCCTCAGGCTTGATGAGGTGTTAGCTGAGAATGTTGGTGTTTTGACATTGCTTATGAATAATCCTTATAAGAAGATGGAGATAACCTCTCTGGATTTTGAGATTAAAATAATTCCGAAAATGGCAGTTTCTCATATATGGTCCGTGGATGTATCGGATAAGACTGTTGCAGCCGGTGAGGAAGTGAATGTCTCTGTGGTGCTGGAATCTTATCTGGCGAAAAAAAGGCGTTATGAGTGTAATATAAAAATGCCGGACAATCTTGCGCCAGGCAAATATCAGTTGGTCGTTGGCGGCGTGTTTGATTATCAGAATTTTCTCAGAAAATCGGCGCCATATCGATTTATGCCTGAGAATCTGCCCGACATGATAAGTATATTAAACGATATTACGAGTATTCGGCGGGACAGGCTTTACTTTATTCTGCTCCTTCCTCCCGGCGGGATCGCTATCGAAAGAGCTGAGCTGGTCGATCTGCCCGGCAGCAAGGCGATTTTGCTTGTAGACAATAAGCGTTCTCTGACAGCAAGGCCGGCGGCGAAATGGATTGAGAAAAATATTTCTGTCGATGCGATCGTCGTTGATAAAAAGATCACTGAAATAACCATAGAAAAAAAATAAAAAAACTGTTGCTTAATATAAAGGGAATTTTCATGAGAACTATTCTTTCAATAATTCTGATTCTGTTATTCGTCTCAATGTGCTCGGCAGTAACGAGCAAAATGGTACGTCATAAAACAGCCGCTGATCTGATCCAGGGCGAGGTGGACAATGTTATCGTCAGTTCCAAGCCGACGATACAGTTGGGCCGTGAGGCTGAAGTGCTGACGGATGATTTTAATGATGTCTGGGTGATAAACACTATTATTGCAGCTGATGATGGGACGATTTATATGGGGACCAGTCCCAATGGGAACATATTCAGATACAAGGGTGGCAAATTGACGGAAATTTATCCGCTGGATATTGAGATAGCTGAGACAAACGAACAGACAGAGCCAAACGAACCGGCCGACGTCAATGATGCTAATGACCCTAATGACGCCAGCGAAGTTGAGGCCCAACAGCAGCAGCATCTGGCAAATGAACATATTTTCGCGATGGCAATGGACGGTAAGCAGCGGCTGCTGGCTGGAGTAAGCGGACAAAAGTGTCAGCTGCTGCGATTTAGCGGAGCCGATAGCGAAGTAATTTTTGAGCCTAACGACGCATCCTATATCTTCGCAATTGTGCTGGATAAAAAGAAAAATATTTATATGGCAACCGGTCCGAATGGCAAAATTTATAGGCTAAATGCTTCAGGCAAAAAAGCTGAAGTTATTCACGAGTGCGAGGACAAAAATATTCTTTCACTGGCCATTAGCGATGATGGTTTTGTCTATGCAGGGACGGATACAAGAGGGCTAGTTTACAAAATAGACCCCAAAACGAAGCGGGCTTCTGTGCTGTACGATGCGGAGCAGGACGAAATAACTTCATTGTTGCTTGATAAGGCTGGAAATTTGTATGCGGCGGCAACTTCTTATAAAGCCGTTGAAGCGCAATCTCAGCCTGGGGCGGCTATGCCCAAGATTACGCTGTCGGGCCGACCGGAACCGACCAAGGAAGAAAACGGCAGCGGTGATGGAAAATTGAGTCTTAAGATACCAAATACGAAAAGCCAGGAGAATAAACAGCCAATCGCACCGCCTCCTGTTCGAATGGAAAGAGGCTCCTCCCTCGGAGCGGCAAGCTACGTATATAAGATCAACGAGAAAGGTTTTGTAACAGTGGTATTCAAAGAAATCGCGATATTTTTCTCCCTGGCAATGCAGCAGGAGAAGTTGCTGCTTGGCACAGGCAACAAGGCACAACTGTTCAGCATCAATCCTGAAACAGAAATTGAGACGACTATTTATGAGGATACCCAGGCTTCGCAAATAACGGGCATGATCGTTAAAGACAGTGAGGTTTATCTGAGCACAGCGAACCCGCCTAAACTGATAAAGCTCAGTTCCGATTTTGCCTCGAAGGGCGAATACGAATCTTCCCTGGTAGATGCCGGCCAACCGGCACAGTGGGGTAAGCTGCAAATTGAAGCTGATATTCCGAAAGGCTCAAATATTTCTGTTTCTGCGCGTTCCGGCAATGTTGCCGATATTAATGATCCGACATATTCGGACTGGAGCAAGCTGATTAAAATTATTGAGCCGATAGAATTGTCTATTCAGCCAGGCCGATTTTGTCAATACAAGCTTGTTCTCCAGGGCAATGGAAAAACCACGCCGATAATCCGCCAGGTCGCTGTTGCCTATGTGATACCTAATCTGCCGCCGAAGGTTGCGGAAGTAAAGGTAAAACGAAGTGCAAAGAAAGGTATGCTCGGCATCTTTGATATTGGTTACAAGGCCGAAGATGGGAACGGAGACAGCCTTAAATACAAAATTGAATTTAGGAAAACGCCGAGAACAAGCTGGATTGAATTGAAGGAAGAAACAGAAAAGCCGAGCTTGGAGTGGAACAGTAAAACCATTGAGGACGGCATATATGAAGTCAGGGTTACTGCCAGTGATGTGGTCAGCAACACAGAGATAACCAAGCTGACGGGGACAAGAATAAGTGAGCCGGTAGTGATAGACAACAGTGCCCCTGTTATTAAAGGCTATACCATAAAGGCCGAAAACGACACAGCTACACTGACTTTGAATATAACCGATGCTTACAGTGTTATCGACAACCTCAGTTACACGGTCGATAGTAATGAGAAATGGAAATCAACTTTGCCTGAGGATGACATCTATGATACAACTGATGAGAAATTCACAATCGTAATCAAAGAATTAACTGGCGGCGATCATGTAGTTGCAGTAAAAATCAGTGATGCCGAAGGCAATACGATGTACAAAACTTTTGATATTTTTGTGAAATAGATATCCGTGCGATCCGTTGAATTTAAAAAAATAGCCGAAGCTGTAGAGTCGCTTTGCATTCGATGCTGCTGTGAGCTTGACGAAGACGTTCTTGGAGCCTTGAAAAAAGCTCAGCAGGACGAATCGAATGCCGCCGCGGCTAAGGTGCTCGGCCAGCTTATCGAAAACGCTCAAATCGCCCAGCGAGAGCAGATGCCACTTTGCCAGGACACTGGTCTTGCTGTTGTATTTGTTCAGCAGGGCAGTGGAATGGTTATTGCCCCGCCGAGCGATAAACCGGAGGCGACTATAGTTGATGCGATTAATATCGGCGTTGCGGCAGGATATGAAAAAGGTTATCTCAGAAAAAGCGTTGTTGCCGAACCGTTGAACCGTCGCAAAAATACTGACTCAAACACCCCCGCGATAGTACATCACAGCATTGTAGAAGGGGATAAACTGTCCATTACGGTAATGGCTAAGGGCGGGGGTTGTGAAAATAAGAGCCAATTCAAAATGTTTCTGCCAACCGCCTCGAAGCAGCAGATCAGCGACTGGATTGTAGAAGTTACCGCCTCGGCCGGAGCTAACGCCTGTCCGCCGTTCGTTATTGGTGTGGGTATCGGAGGCAATTTCGAATATAGCTGCCTGCTAAGCAAAAAAGCACTACTGAGAAAACTGGCCTCTAAAAACAGCGATGAATTTTACGCTCAGCTTGAGGATGATCTATTGAAAAGGATCAACGCCCTTGATCTCGGTCCTGGCGGATTAGGCGGCGATACAACGGCGCTGGCGGTGCTTGTCGAAACGGCAGCATGTCATATCGCCTCGCTTCCGGTCGCTGTTAACATCGAATGTCATAGCCATCGACACAAATCTGTTATTATTTAATCGCACAACAATTATTACTGAAGTGATTCATAACAAAGGTTGGCCATTGCTATATAATTTTCAGCGGTTAATTCTTCCGGGCGGCGGTGTGGCTCAACAAAGGCGTGCCCAAAAATATCGTGCCAGTTGTGTATCTTGGCCAAGTTTCCGTCAGCAAATTTCACGCACGCTTTCATCATTTTTCTTCGGTGAGCCATGAACAGATTAACCACTTCTTTGAAAAGCTCGACACTGTACATGCGTGCGATTTTTTTATTATCGCGGTCGAACCGTATCATTGTCGAATCGACTTGAGGTTGCGGCCAGAAAACCTTCGGCGAAAGTTTTCGAATTATCTTCGCGTTACCGGCCGCGGCCATAAAGATACTGAGGATGCCGTAATTATTGTGCCCAGGCTCGGCGGTCATTCTGTCGGCGACTTCCTTTTGCACCGTAACCACCATACTATCGGCAACGACAGGGCCAAGGATAAGGTTCATCATTACCGGCGAGGCAACGCTGTACGGCAGATTCGCAACGAGCATCATCCTTCCATAAAATTCATTGCACGTCGCCTCCATCGCTTCGGTAACTTTGTGGTCGATGGCATTTTTGTTTTCAAGAACATCACTATTGATGATTATAACATTGTCAGAGGAGCTAAGCTGCTCGGCGGCAATCTGGGCCAGATTCTTGTCGAACTCAACAGCAATGACCTTGCCCGCCTGTTTGGCAAGGGCCTCGGTCAGCGAGCCTGTACCGGCTCCAACTTCGAGAACAACATCATTACGGCTGATCTGGGCGGATTTTAGCAAAAGGTTGAGCAGGTTTAGGTCAATGAGAAAATTCTGTCCGAGCCTTTTGTTCGGCTCAACACCGGTAGAGGCAAGCAACTGTTGAATTTGCGTTTTTGTTTGCATAAACAATAACCTTGCAGATTTTAGAAACTCATGCTACATGTCTGTTTTGTCTTTGCCATTTGTATAGCGACCTTGATAGCGGCTTTCATGGCAGAGGGGTTGGCGATTCCCTGTCCCACGATATCGAAAGCTGTGCCGTGGCCCGGCGAGGTGCGAATGATCGGCAGTCCCAGCGTTACGTTTACCGCATCCTCAAATGCCAGCAGTTTTACCGGTATCATTCCCTGGTCGTGATACATTGCTATGACGCCGTCGAATTCACCTTTGCTTGCTCGCAGGAAAAGCGTGTCAGCCGGATAAGGCCCCGAACAATTTATGCCATGTTCCTGCGCAATCAAAATAGCCGGGCTGATTATCCGCTGCTCTTCATCGCCAAACTGTCCGTCTTCGCCGGCGTGCGGATTCAGCGCAGCCACACCGATCTTAG
>CAZOPG010000063.1:0-8291 GCA_964581585.1 uncultured Planctomycetaceae bacterium
GTTTGTGTTCTCAGCCGAATTTGACAGAAACGTACAGTTAATTGCAGTTGCATATGCTGACGTATTATATAATGCTCCACCCAAGTACATAGCAGTAGTTGAAGCAAGAGCATAGTTATTTTTGAATTGGCAGTTTACGTAGGCCATATCAGAATCATCATTATATACACCTCCGCCACTTGATTTGCTATTATTTCCAGTGAAAATACAATCGAAAAATTTCACCTGTATTGGATTTGTTGCAGAAATACTGTGCAATCCTGTTGCATATACTGCTCCGCCACGCCATTTGGCATAGTTATCTTCGAAAGTGCAACTGTTAAAAGTCGCAACCGATTCATCTGAGACATATACTGCACCACCTTCGTCAGCATCATTATCCTGGAAACTGCAACCTTCAAATAATACCGACACGTCGTTTGTGATAAATACAGCTCCACCTTCCTCGTTGTAAATATTATCAGCTGAATTGTTTATGAACTCACAATTACGTATAATTGGCGACCTGGCCTCGATAGACATACCGCCACCGCTTATAGCACTGGTATTGTTCTGTATAACGCAATTTTCTATTACTGCAAAGGAGATTGACAAGCCTATGCCACCGGCATAATTATTGCCCGCATGGTTATTTTGAATAACGCAGTGTGTAATTGTTGGAGAACCTGAAAGGCTCTCTATTCCGGCACCATAGCCCGTACCATTTTGGATAGTAAAACCACTGACTACCGTTTGAACTGATATGTCGGGGCCAAAGGAAACCACACTACCATATCCACCTCCGTCAATAATCGTGGCCGCTACGACAGCAGGGATTGTTGGGGCACTACTTTTAAGCGTTATCTCCTTACAGTCAATATAGAGGTTCTCGATATATGTTCCAGGATTGACAATAATCACATCACCATTGCTGGAGTTATCGACCGCCGTCTGAATGGACTGGCCTGGATTGACATAAACAGTCGCCGCTGAGACGAAACCAGCCAAAGATGATAGAGTCGTTAACACCAATGTAATTGTGATTATTTTTCTCATGATTTGCCTTTTCTGGATATTTATCTTCTGGATAAGGGGCGCACGGATTCACATATCCGTATATTATACCAAATTTATGTCAGTATTTCAAGAAAATAACGGTATTTCCTTGAAAATAAGGAGGTTACAGCCGTTCTTACTGGTTCTGTTCCATCGCTTTTATGAAGGCGTCGGCCTCAGCGATGGATGCGTCCATCTCCTTGATGAGGGATGCAATGTCAGCTTCTACGGAAACAAACTCATCCTGCAATGACGCGATGGCCTGTGCGTTGAGATTGTGTTTTAGAAATAGAACCTGATCACGAAAAACCGATAGTACTGGCTCTATTTTAGCCTCAGCACTCTTCATAGTGCCTATAAGCTGTGCGTACCGCTGACGCGTCTGCTCAAGCTTCTGTTGGCTTGCGCGACGCAGGTTGTCATTACTATATTGACTTAATTCAGATTCCCATTCTTTGAAGAGTGCGTTTGATACGTCCTCGACATCCCTAATGTTTTTGCGCAAAGCCTTTGTTTTGGCCTCACTCCGTTCAAGCTCCTTGTTAAGCTGTGTATATTTCTCTTTAAGCTGGCCGCCATCAAAGTTCACAACCTCGCTGAATTTTTCCAGCGCTGACTGGAACTGCTCCTTGGCTTCCTGCTGAGCATCGCGGGTATCTTCAACACGGTCCACTAACAGGTCCCGTTTGTGCTGGCCAAAAGTTTCCATGGTTTTGTAATAAACACCCTGACAACCAGCAAGAGAAAACAAAGAAAACACGATAAGCAGATTTGATATATTTTTCATTTTTCTTTCCCTCAAAGTTATGTTCCAACGCTGTTATGATATCAAAATTTTCCGTCAGCCGCAATGGCTTAAATTTTAACCTCACGGCTGTGATATTATGAGAAAATTCCCAAAATAGGCTAACATTTTATATATACTGTTCAGTTCTCTATCGTATTTTTCAATATGAATTCAACGATGGGCGCCGGATCTTCCAGGCTGTGTGGATGATGACCAACGCCTTTCTTGAGAATTACAGTTATTTCGCCGCCAAGTTTCTTGTAGCGTTCCTCAAGAACAGCCGTATTCTCCTCCATCGGCACCTCAACATCCGCCCCGCCGCAAACACTCAAAATCATAACGCCGGCCCTGGCTAAAGGGGCAAGATTATCAATAGGATTTCCCTTGAAATTCAACGCATCCTCTTCACTCAATCCATATACCGCAAGGCACTTTTTCCAATCATCGGGCGCGCCCAGACCTTTGCCCTTGCCTCCCGGCCAGCTCTTGATATCACAAACCGGCGCATCGATATATATACACGCGACCTTTTCAGGATTCTGAGCCGCCCAGTTTATGACAATGAGCCCGCCTCTGCTCAAACCTTCAAGAACCACTTTCCTGGAAAAGCCTTGTTCATTCGTCAGGTAATCGTAAAACTTGTTCCACAACTCAATTGCCTCTGCCCCGCCAAAAAGATCCGCAACATCAATGTAGGCAACATGAAATCCCCTCTCAAGTAATGCCTGCTCCGTTTGAGGCTCTACGCCGAAAAATCTTGCTCGCCATATCCAGGGCCTGCCAGCCGCTTCACGCTTGGGTACCACTACGCAGCACTGTTTTGCCTCAAATGAGAAATCATATTTATCATAACCAAACCAGTCACTCTTCTGGCCGCCACACATCTCAAGGCTCATTTTCTTGCCCTTCAAATCAAAGATTGATAATCATATTTTTGTAGTTCAGTTTTTTTTATGATTGGAACAGTTCTACAACAAGCTGCGCAAAAGTCAAGATTTCTCTTTACCGCCGCTGGGCAAGTTTATTCATATTTTTTGTATCCTAAAGTAAGTTTAACTTTTGACATGAAAAAGGCTCGCGGATTTACGATATCTTTCACTCTGGATTCATCAGCCATTTTAGCGACTCGCTCCCAGATTTTATCGTCAAATCGGCCAGCCTGAATTCCCGAGCCCAGCCAGTTGACAAAGTTCCGCAGAGCGGCACAATTGGCGGCACCCTTGAATTGCAGTTCTCTGTGGAGCAACTCCATAAAGATCATTTTTTTTCTTTTCAGTTCTTTCGAGTCGATCCGAGACGAGTTAAAACCAGAAGAATTTTTAATCGAATCTGTTCTTGCTTCAAGATTGTTTGCAAATTCACTAAAAGCATTTTTTGCGGGTTTGCCGCCTCGATTCGAATTAACTTCACTTCTCTTCACTTCGCTTCGCTTCGCTTGACTTCTCGTTACTTCGTTATAACAAACTTCATCTTTTGTTATCGTTTTGTTATCGGGATTCCAACGGCTTTTCATTCCCTTAACTCCCGCTTCACTTCGGACTTGCGACAATTTAAGTGTGCGGGAAAGCTCTCTGCTGACCTTTTTATGGAATAATTTTGCACGCTTTTGGAAAAATTTGTGTCGTATGTTTTTCCAGATTTCCTTAAATTGGTCGAGCGAATCGCAACCGCATAATCTTGATAATAATTCAGGCTCGGCACTGACAGAACCGCCATTAGCATACAAATTGAAGATTAAGGTGCAATAAAGGCCCCTTTCCTCCATTGACATCACCTGAAAAGATTCGTCGGTTAAGAAAGTTTTTGAATCCAAGGATACATAATTCAGGTCTTTTTTTCGCATCTTGTTCTCGTTTTAACATATTTTGTACTCGTTTGAAGCGAGTTTGACGATAATTTTTGTTATAAGTTTTGCGACAAGTTATCTCAAGGCAAATAGCAGTTAGCGATTTTTGTAAGTGCGTCAGCTTTTCGCTGCGTGAACGTTTTTGATTTATCCGGCTCAATCGCGCTGTCCAGGGCGTCTTTGACAATATCGGCCTGGGCGTCGTCAAGACAGAAGACAAGCGTGTTGAGAAAGGCTTTTGAATTTTCAGCAAGATTAGCCATCGGGGCTGTGATGTCTTTGAGCTTTTCAATAGTCGCTTTAGTGTCCGGCAACATCTTTGCAAGTTCGCCGCTGCTGTACTTTGCCGACAGATTTTGTATCAGTTCTGATTTCGTGCTAAGCTCATCAGAGCCGCCCAGTCTGTTCAACGTTGTCAACAGCAGCATCGTCTCATCGTCATCAACGTCCCACTGGATACAGTCAGCCATCCCTCGGCCAAGTTGGGCAAGAGCTTTTGTGCGGTGATGGCCGTTAATAATTTCAAACGCGGAGGCAATATCAGGATGAGCGCGAACGATAATAGGCTCATAATTGCCGGTACGGCTGATGTGGCTCTTGAGCTTTTCAAAGGCATTCTGCGGCATTCTGTTGGGATTGAGCGGATGCGCGATGAGCCTATCAATTGGAATCTGAAATACGGCGTTAGAGGGGGGCATAAAAATTTCTCCTTTTGTGGTTGACATTTATTTGTGAACTATTTATAAATCCGATTCGGAGTGTTAAAGCCAGTTTTATGAAATGTAGAAAAAAGAAAAAAGGAACGATCATATGGACAAAGTACAATGTGAAATATGCGGCGAATGGTTCAATGAATCTGATATAACAGACGGTAGCCGTTCACAGGATGCAAATCTCTTTTCAATGTCATTGCGAGGCCTTTAGGCCGAAGCAATCTTGACCGTTAGCGAAAAGGCAAACTCTTCGCAGCGTCGAGATTGCCGCAGTCGCTTCGCTCCTTCGCAATGACATAAAATAGCACATTCAACCTCTGAACGGTTACAACAGACGAATGTTGCCCGGATTGCTATAGCTTTAAATTCTGTGGCTGTGACGACGAAGATGACGACATCGACTACGACTATGATGATGAATAGTATTTTCAAGACTTGTCAAAAAGCAGGTTTAACGAAGTAATTTTCAGATTTTCAGTTTGTGCTGTGCGTTTCGCCAGAGGTAGTAAACGGGTCTGTCTGACAGCTTATTCAGAATCATTTCGGTACGCTCAATGCAGTGGAGTTTATTTACACTTCTAAGCAACTGCACAGTAAATTCCTTCTATTAATTTGTTTGACTTATCTCCTTTGGGACATTAAGGTTGTTTACACAAATGACAGAGGATATCTAACGATATAGAAATGAATTGCAGAGTAAATTATGAATAATCCTGTAAAATATCATTATGGTAAATTCCCACCTGTCAAAATTGAATGGGAAAAACTTGTCTCTCTGATAGGATCGGCAAATGCAGCCTTGGCTCGTTATGACGGCACCTTGGCAGCGGTCCCAAATTCAACGGTTCTTCTTACACCCCTGACAACACAGGAAGCTGTACTGTCTTCTAAAATTGAGGGCACACAGGCAACTATGGGTGAGGTGCTTGAATACGAAGCCGAGGGTGATAAAAAAGGACTTCCAGAAAAAAAGAAAGGCGACATACAGGAAGTATTGAATTATAGAAAAGCCGTCTGGCATTGTGTAGATATGCTCAATAAACTGCCGCTCTCTCAGCGTATAATTCGAGAAGCTCATCAAAGTACTAATGCAGCAGGTTAGAGGTAAGGACAAAGCCCCCGGCCAATTTCGTCGAATACAAAACTGGATAGGATCAGACGGCACTTCTGTTAAAGAGGCTCGCTTTGTTCCAATTTCACCTGAGAAGTTAGCCGATGGAGTTGGTATCTGGGAAAAGTATATTCATAAGCCCGCTGAAGACAAGCTCGTGCAATTGGCAATTCTTCATGCTGAATTTGAATCGCTGCATCCTTTCATCGATGGAAATGGAAGAGTCGGAAGAATGTTCGTGCCTCTGTTCCTATATGAGGCTGGATTGATTCATTGTCCTACGTTTTATATCAGTGCATACTTTGAAGCAAACCGTGATGAGTACTACGACAGACTGCTATCAGTTTCTCGCGATAATAACTGGACCGGCTGGTGCGTTTTCTTTCTTAAAGCGGTTGAGACACAGGCAAAAGAAAACCAGAAAAAAGCCTCTGAAATTCTTGCGCTATACGAAAAGAAGAAAACTCAAATCCAGGAATTGACACGCTCGCAATATGCGGTATATGCACTCGATTTTATCTTTGAGCGTCCAATATTTAGGTCAATTGATTTTGCTGGATTCGATAAAATTCCAGAGCCATCCGCCAGAAGGATTCTTTTAAATTTACGTAAAGCACGCATTTTGATACCTTTACGGGAATCAAGTGGGCGAAAATCCGCTGTTTATGCTTTTGCTGAACTGCTCAATATCGCTGAAGGCAAGACGGTATTTTGAGGATATCCTGTTATCAACAAACTATCTTGTTGATACTGAAACGCCAATGTAATATCAACAAACTATTTTGAGGATATCCTGTTATCAACAAATTATTTTGTGGTCACTATAATACTTCTTTGGTGTCGGCAAGAGTTTTTATGGACATCCTGGTAACCACAAATTCTACTCATATTCAGTTGTCAAAGAGCAGGTTTAACGAAGTAAATCTTCAGATTTTCAGTTTGTGCTGCGCGTTTCGCCAGAGGTAGTAAACGGGTCTGTCTGACAGCTTACTCAGAATCATTTCGGTACGCTCAATGCTGTGCTGCATCTTTCTGCCCTTTCTGCCGTAAGCTGCCAGGAAGGTGCTAATATTCTTCTCAAGAAATTGCCGCGGGCCCGCTGGCAGTGATTCAATGGATGCGTTGACTTTGACAGAATCAATGAAATCTCTTTGGTCAACGCCAACAGCGCCGAGGGTCTCAGCCATTCTGATACATCTCACTAGCGGCTTGGCTTGGAACTTCATCATGCCGGCCCTTTCAAAAAATGGATTAAATTTTCCCATCACCGCCATAGCCTCAATGTAAGCTATATTCAGTTTGCCCATCGTCTCAGTGATGAGCCATTGAGCCAAACCGAGGCCCCTGTATCTGGGTTCAAGCACCACCCTGCTGATGCAGCGGACGTTGGCGTTGACAAATTTCATTGTCATAGTGCGGTCGCCAATTCCGCTGAATAGCCCGTCGGTGGCAATGTTGCGAAGTTGAAGAGCCGGCGCCGGCATAGAATAAACAATCACGCCGACAACCGGATTCAGCATCGCGGAGAATGAAGAAGTATTGATTATTTTGTAAACAACGGCAACTGGGCCAAGAGCACCTGAGCGATAATGAAAATGCTCAAGGCTTTTGTAGTCAGCCAGCGAGGCATCTGTAATCTTCAACTGATTTGTTACGGTGCATTTTTGCATAGATATTTTACTACCTCTTGTTTTTGTATATGACTTCTGTTTGGCCAGCAAGGTGCTTAACGACAATAACAGTCGGGATGAGGTCGGCTATCAGATCATCGTGAGAACTGGCCAGGACAAACGTTATTCCATTGCGTCTGGCAAATACGCGGACGTTGTGTGAGATAACCGCGGCGGTGATGCGGTCAAGATTAGAGCAGAACTCGTCAGCAAAGATGAATTTTGCCCCACTTGCCATCGCTTTTGCCAGACGGAAACGGTATTTCTGTCCGTCGCTTAGGTTGGCCGGGCTGTTGAGTACGCAGAAGACATCGCCCAGACCCGCTTTGCTCAGCACTCGCAGCACATCAAGAAAACGTCCATCAACAGAATCAATGCACGTTTTTTCGCTGGGCAGATCAATGTCGCTTAGTTTAATTTTATTATCATCTTCAATGACGTTATACAACTCTCGCAGCAGAACGCTTTTGCCCGCCCCGCTTGCGCCGGTCAGGTAGCAGATATCGCCGGGCGATAGTTTGATTTGGCATTTGTGCTGGACAGCATTGCTTTTCATCCGTTGAACGCTCAGTCCAAAGGCCCGCATTACCTTGGCAACCTTGTCAGTCACCTCATAGTTCCAGTCGAAAGTTTTCTCAAGCGAATACGTTGTTGTCATAATCTTCTCCTGTGTTGTTATATTGAATTACAATCTTTTTTATCAGAAAGCGACTGCACCTGCCGCAGTGTTTTGTTGATCTGGTATCTGGAACATTGGCGTTCGACGGCAATCCTGCTCTTTGACAAACCGCGAGCGAAATAATCCTGCACAATTTCCATCTGCCCCAGGCTGAACTTCTCACAGTTACCAATCGCCGTCAGATAATGGACATCAAGCAGCCGTTTGACGATTTTATAGATGCGCCTTGCGATGGTGGATTCACTTACACCAGCCAGCCGGGCCATCTGGCGAAAAGTACTGCCATTGTCCAGATACATCTTCATCAGAAGCTTATCTTTACCGCTCAGCCAGATAGTTCGAGATCTGAGCAAATCGACTCTGTCTTTAAGGGCTTTTCTGAACAGTTTACATGACGACATCTAAAAGTTCTCCTCTTTCTAATTCACTATTCGTTATGGCTTTTTTTTT